>JBFZEW010000305.1:0-2723 GCA_041306665.1 Spirochaetota bacterium
TGTCTTTGGGAGTAGTTTTTTTTATTCTTTTAGTATTATATTTAATCTTTTATGAAAATAAATTACCAAATTATGCAATTTTAATCTAAAATTGTCATAACTATGAAAATTTATTTTAAAATTTGACATCTTTAATCTTTCAATGTATTTTAATAATAGAATTTTCCAGAATAATAAAAACCCGATAAAAGCAATCTTGGAAACAGAAAGTTTATATTTCTGTCTCGCTTTGCTGAACCTTTCAATCTGCTCCGCATCGAGAGAATAGTATAGTGTTTCCCAGTTTTCCGGTGAGTGATCCTGGTATTCTGTCAATATTCCAATAACTCTGCCTGAATTAAATTCATGTATCGTAATATCAACAATATCTTTGAAAATTATCATTTCAGATGTTTGAAATTTTACGGATGCTGCATTGAGTTCACAAGCGAAATCGATGTCAATATTCGCGGATGTTTTTTTGACATTCTTATTTTTCATTTTAATGTCCTCCTGACTATATAACGTTTTGGAAGACAAAAATGTTAAATTTTTTCGCAATTCTGTAATTTTTTTTATGTAATTTACAGGATTAATGTAAAATTTCTTAAATATATGTTTTTAAAATTTCAATGTTTCCGCAGACTAGGGTTTTCACTTTCGCAGGAATTAAATAAGTCATTCCCGCTGAGATTCTGTAATCCTTTCCGCTGCTTTTTATAATGCCGTTGCCGGTTAATGCTGAAAAAACTTTAAAATTTAAATGCAGCGGGTCGTTGAATTCTCCATTAATCTGGAGCTTGTCGATTGTGTAAAATTCATTTTCAGTTAAATGTTCAATCAGGGCGCCATTGAAAATTGAAGTCATCCTGTTTTTTGTATGCTGGATGGTAATTAATTTTTTTTCATCAATTACTTTAATTCCTTTGTTAAGGTGTAATTCTCTTTTTTTACCATTATATTCTCTGTTGTAATCAAATATTCTATATGTAAGATCGCAGTTCTGCTGTATTTCGCATGCAAGAATGTTGCCGCTGAAAGTTGCATGAACTGTGCCGGGTTCAATGTTCATGAAGTCGCCTGTTCTGACGGGAATTATATTGTAGTAATCATGTAGATTCTCTTCCGGAATATTTTCATTAATTTGCAATTTAGAAATACCATTTTTAATTCCGCCGATTATTTGTGCATCTTCACTGGCATTAATGACATACCATGATTCAAATTTTCCAAATGGAAATCCTTCTTTAGATGCTTGAACATTGTCTGGATGCACTTGTATTGACAGCTTGTCTGTAATATCGAGATGTTTAATCAGAAGAGGGAAAGTGTAGGAATATTTCGATGTTATTTCATCTCCCAGAATAATGTCGCCATAACGTTCAATGAGATTATGCAGTGATAAGCCTGTAAATTCTCCATTCTGTATTATTGAACAATTTTCATCCCGGTCTGAAATTTCCCATGATTCACCGTATTTTTTATTATCGGGCAGTTTGATTTTTAGAATATTTTCCAGGTCCCGACCGCCCCATACTTTTTCCATAAGAATGTTGTTAAATAATAATGGGTACATTTAGACTCCTGCACTTAAACGTTTTCGTAAAAATATAGTAAAATCTTTTTCTATGTTATAAATATATAAAATATAATGTTTTTTGGCAATAATTTTATAAATATTTCGTAAAAAATATTGACAAATTCGGGTTTTCTATGTATTTTATCAATGAAAATACGAAAACGATTAAGGAAAAATTAGTAAATGTCGGTTACTATAAAAGATATTGCCAAAAGAATGGAGATTACACCTTCTTCCGTTTCCAAAGCACTCAATGGAAAAGATGATGTAAGTGCAGACTTAAAACGTAAAGTCCGCCAGGTTGCCGATGAAATGGGCTATAAAAAAAACATGCTTGCAGCGCGTCTTGTTAATATGAAGAGCAATACTCTTGGTGTTTTTATTTTCAGCCGTACTAAAATTAAAAATTCCGAGTCAACTGCATATAAATACTTGAACATTATGCTGAATGAAGTGAAAAAACACGGTTTTGACATTGTTCTTTTTTCAATTGAAGGTTCAATGTCTGTTAACAAATCCTATGTCGATTTATGCATGGAACGTCAGGTTGAGGGAGCAATTTTCATCGGGTTTGAGAATAATGATCCCCATCTTGAAGAACTCCAGGGCTGCGGATTACCCATTGTCATGATTGAGAAGAATGTTTCTTCTGAAAACATGTCATGCGTAATGGTGGATAATGCTGCCGGAATTTCTCTGGGTATGAATTATCTATTAAGTCTGGGACATCAGAATATTGCCTTTATAAAAGGACATTTTGCTGCAGAGTTATCTGATATACGTTATCAGCAATATAAAAAATTAATGGAAGATAGTGACCGTTTCAATGCTGATTATGTTTTTGATGGTGATTTTTCACTGGAGAGCGGATACAATATCGGGCTGAAAATAGCTGTCATGGATAAACTTCCGGATGCTGTTTTTGCTTCAAATGATTTAATGGCAATTGGATTGTTGCGGGCATTTTTCGAAAAAGGGATATCAATTCCGGAGGATGTTTCAATTATAGGATTCGATAATTTTGAAATAGGGAAATTTATAAAACCAAAACTTACGACTGTGTCTCAGAATTTTTCTGAAATTGCTGAAAATGCGATTATGATGATTTTTGAAATGATAAATTCCGGTGGCAAGGGTCGAAGTCTGCTGCTTGTGCCTGAGGTGA
>JBFZEW010000306.1:0-4122 GCA_041306665.1 Spirochaetota bacterium
TAATAATTCCGCAGACGCTGAAAGTAATTCTTCCTCCTCTGGGAAATGAATTTATCGCTCTGCTGAAAGATTCTTCGCTTGTTTCAATTCTCGCTGTCGCTGATATTTTACGAAGAGGACGTGAATTCGCATCAAACTCTTTTCAATATTTTGAAACATATACTCTTATTGCTTTGATCTATCTCGTACTAACCCTTTTTCTTTCAAGAATGGTCGGTATAATGGAAGAGAGGATGAAAAATGCAAGATAACATTGTTGTGATTAAAAACGCAAAAAAAACATTTCAGATAAAATCAGCAAACGGCGATAAAGAACTTTTAAACGCCGTGAATAATGTTTCACTTGAAGTCAAAAAAGGCGAAGTTGTTTTTGTAATCGGTCCTTCCGGCAGCGGTAAAAGCACATTGCTTCGATGCGTAAACCGGCTTGAAACCCTCACTTCCGGTGAAATCATTGTTGACGGTAAATCAGTTTCTCACCCTGAATCTGATATTCGCGAAATCCGCGAAGAAGTCGGAATGGTTTTTCAGCAGTTCAATCTTTTTCCGCACTTGACTGTATTAAAAAATATTATTTTAGCGCCAATGATTGTAAAAAAATTAACCCGCGAAGAAGCCGAAGAACAAGCCATGATTTTGCTTAATCGCGTAGGGCTTGCTGAAAAAAAAGACGCATTTCCAGAAGAACTTTCAGGAGGACAGCAGCAGCGCGTCGCGATCGCCCGCTCGCTTGCGATGAATCCGAAGGTAATGCTTTTTGACGAACCGACATCGGCACTTGATCCTGAAATGGTAAAGGAAGTTCTTGACGTAATGCTGGATCTCGCGAAAGAAGGCATGACGATGATGATTGTTTCTCACGAAATGGGTTTCGCGAAAAACGCGGCCAGTACCATCATACTGATGGACAAAGGCGAAATTGTCGAAAAAGGAACTCCTGATCAGATTTTTTCTAATTCTAAAGAAGAAAGAACGCGTCAATTTTTAAAACATGTTCTTTGAATTTTAATGACGGTAAATTACATTTACCGTCTATTATTTTTAAAACATTTCTTTCTATTTTTATCACAATACAACTCTCGATTAATTCTTCATAACAGACTGAATAAAAAAAATTCATCATCAGGAAACAGCCTAACGCAATGTTGCCGCGGGTTGGAATAAAACCTCTGCCGTCATTTTCAGCGAAATGATTTGCATAAAAGATCTGATATAGAGTGACTTCTAAAAACTAAGGTTTTGATGTTCCCTGATCAGCACGAACGCTGACAAAGTATTTATTTTCTATTTCAGAAAAATAAATACCGATTTTGAAAGTGTCCATAATATTAATTTGTGATAGCACATCGCCAATACTTTTGCTGCAAATAAACTAATAAATTGATATTAGATGATTAAACAGATTGAAAGTCAATAAGAAGGAAATAATGTTATAACTAAGTTTGTTTATAGATAAAATAATTCCGGCTATTGCTTATGTCACACCGCGTCTTTCAGAGTGTTTACAGCGAGAAGAACTGCGAAAATAATTATTCCAAAGAATTGTATTGAGCGGCTGATGAGATAATTTTTCAAATACCGTTTGTTGATATCAAGTTTTTTGAGCTTGAAATAAATCCACAGATTCAACGTTAAAACGTATATTATTAAAAGTGAAAAATAAACCGCAAGCGTTACAGCCTTATAATTGCTCAGATATTTAAAGGTTGCGAAGAAAAAAAGAAGAATAAAAACAAGCGGGATCATTGAATATTTGCGGGTGTTCGAAAACTCATCTATGAATTTTATTTTTTCCTCATTGGTAATGTATTTATTCGCATTCTCTGAAATCATCCTGCTGAAAATAACAGCGGCAAATAAAATTAAAATTCCAATCATGTCTAAACCCATTAAAGTTCCCACTCCCTTTTAAGAATATTCAAAAGGCGCTCTTCGCCTTCATCTAAAATACCATCCGAATCAACAATCATGCAAGCATATTCATAAATGTAACGTTTTTCATTTTTATCGCCTTTTTTTAAAAAGTCAACCGCTTCGATAAATTTTTCTTCAAGTTCCTCTGAATTAAGAAGAAGAAGATTATTTGCCTCACCGACTTCGATATTGTCATATTTATAATTGCCCGATGTCATGAATTCATTAATTTCATCAATCTCATTCATGTCAATTTCTTCATCAATTGCCATTAATGCAACCAATATTGTTAGGACAGCCTTATTTTTTGTCATAATTATTTCCTGAAAAAACGAATTATATATTTATATCATTTCAGACTAAAAAATTCAAGAGATAAAAAAAATACTTGAATAAATTTCACCCGCTTACGAGCTTAAATTCGAGGAAAAAATGGACTTTAAACATGAATTGAACGACTCCCAATTTGCTGCAGCAACGGCTGTAAACGGACCGCTTCTGATACTTGCAGGCGCAGGATCCGGCAAAACACGCGTAATAACATACCGTACAGCCAATCTTATAAAAAACCACAAAGTTCCGCCATTTCACATAATGGCAGTGACTTTCACAAATAAAGCAGCCGCGGAAATGCGGAAACGCGTAATCGGCTTGATTGGACCCGCCGGAGAACAGGTTTTTATAAAAACATTTCACGCGGCATGCGTGTACATTCTTCGGCGCTACGGGAAACATATAGGCATTCCAAGCAACTTCACGATCTACGACTCTAAGGATCAGGAATCAGTCATCAAAGAAATTTTAATGGACTTGAAACTGGATCCAAAAAAATTTAAGCCTTCAGCGATTGTTTCAAAAATTTCTGAAATAAAAGACAAGGCTGAACTTTCCGGTCAGGATAATTCTTTGTTTTTTCCTGATAATTATCCGTTCAATTTCGCCAGTTTATATGACTCATACAATGAGAAACTTAAATCGCGCAACGCTCTTGACTTCAACGACCTTCTCATAAAATGCGTTGTGCTTCTGCGTGAATCTGCTGAGACACTGGAAGAACTGCAGAACAAGTGGGAATACATAATGATTGACGAGTACCAGGACACCAACAAGGCGCAATACCTGATTACGAAAATGCTTGCTGATAAATTCAGGAACATATGCGTGGTTGGAGACGACGATCAGTCGATTTATTCATGGCGCGGCGCGGATATACGCAACATTCTCGACTTTGAAAAAGACTATCCCAACGCAATGGTCGTGAAGCTCGAACATAATTACCGCTCGACGGAACTGATTCTCGAAGCAGCGCATTCAGTCATTCGCAACAATGTCGAACGTAAAGATAAAAAATTGATTTCATTCCGCGGCGATGGCGACAAACCTGTTTATTGTTCGGCAAATAATGAATATGGCGAAGCTGAATTTGTCGTTAACAAAATCCAGACAATGAAATCATCCGACAAACTCAAGAATTCCGACTTTGCGGTTTTTTACAGAACGAACGCTCAATCCAGAATTTTCGAGGACTATCTACGCAAGAATGACATTAACTACAGAATTGTCGGGGGATTAAAATTTTATGACAGAAAAGAAATAAAAGATATCGTTGCCTATTTAAAACTTACAGTAAACCCATTCGATACAATTTCACTTTTCCGTTCAATCAACAATCCTCCGCGCGGAATAGGCGCGAAATCCATTGAAAAAATCCGGGACGCGGCTTACGAGGAACAGATTTCAGAATGGGAAGTGATCGACAAAGAAGTTCAGCTTGGCGGGAAAATACCGGCTGGCCTCGTTAAATTCAGAACGATCATGCATTCATTCTTCATTAAAAACAGCTACATACCCGAAAAGCAAAAACTATCGGATCTCGTGAAAGACGTTATAAACGATTCAGGATATAAACGCAGCCTTGAAGAGGAAAATACTCCTGAAAGCAAAACACGTCTTGAAAACATTGATGAGTTTTTAAATTCTGTTTATGAATATGAAACTTCAAATCCGGAATCAGCGCTTGATCAATTTCTTCAGGACATTTCGCTTTTAACAAGCGAAGAAAACCCAATGGAAGACTAAAATACAATCGACCCTGGCAACTGCGTCACTCTCATGACTGTGCATAACGCGAAAGGACTTGAGTATCCCGTAGTATTTTTAACAGGGCTCGAAGAAGGAACATTTCCTCATTTCAACGCATCGGCCACT
>JBFZEW010000307.1:0-6541 GCA_041306665.1 Spirochaetota bacterium
ATGTGAAAGTTGATTTGAAAAATTCCAAGGCCGTTATTATTGGAGTTTTCAGCGAAAGCGATATTATCAATGCAGTTGAAACAGCAGGATATTCCGCACAAGCATTTTAAACTCCCTTTAAATAGCATTACAGCGGTGTAATTACACCGCTGACATTTTTTTTCGTTTAATAAAAAAAATTTAACAATTTTTTCCCTTTTTTCGTTATATAGTTAAGGAGAAAAATTATGTTAGAAAGTTCTATAGAAATTGATAAAGATGTTAAATTAATTATCAGTGTTTTTACATCTATTTCAGGTGTTTCTCAAGCATGGATTATTAAAGAACTGCTGAGAATGGTTAATTCAAGGTATAGTTATACACCTACATTACCGGGGTTGATTCAATATCAGCGAAAACAGTCTAAAGAAAACTGGAAAAAACTTAGGTATAAATTAACACAGGAAGAAAAAGAATTATTCGAAGAAATGCGTACCAAGTATAAAATGAGTATAAGTCATTTGGTTTTTATCGGTTTTATCCTGTTTTTCGATGAATTAGCATTTAATGTTTCTTGTAATAATGTTAATTTACGAAATTATGGCAAAACTCACTGTAAATCAGAAAATTTCATGTATAGTTATACACCAAAATCTGTAATTATCAATAAAATACATAATTCATGCTGGATGATTAACATAGAAAATCCATAAACTAAACGCACTCTCCAAGTGAAGTTAAAATTTTTCTGTATCACACCGAAATAAAAATTTCCGGCATAATCAAACATTCCTTTTAAAAAAATATTGACATAAATACATTTTAATATATATTGACTACCATGGTAGTTAATATAATTGATAAAATGAAAGAACTTGGTTTCTGCGAATATGAATGCAAAGCATATCTTGCGCTGCTTGAAGAAAACCCCGCGACAGCATATGAAATATCCAAGAAATCCGGTATTCCATCATCAAAAATTTATGAAACAATTTCCAAGCTGCTTGAAAAAGAATCTATACTTGAAATTGTTGAAACAGGAAAAAAAAGATATATACCTCTTGATCCATCTGAATTGATTTCCATTTATTCCGGTAAAATCAATGGCACATTAAACAGCCTGAAAAAAGATTTAAACAATCTTACAGTAAAACAGAACGTATCATACATTTTCAACATCAACAACTACGACACGCTAATGAAAAAGGCCAAATCAATTATTTCTTCTGCCGAAAAAACTTTATTGATTTCCGCGTGGGATAATGAACTTGAAACAATAAAACAGGAAATCAATGAAAAAAAGGTAAAAACTGCTGTCGTAAATTTCGGCAACTTCGTGAATAATTTAAAAGCAATGATCTATCCACATCCTGTCGGCCATACTTTATCTTCTGAAAAAGGCGGCAGACAATTCGTAATAATTGCCGACTCATGCGAAGCAATATCAGGAACAATATATAAAGACGGAACTGCCAATGCAGCCTGGAGCCGAAACGAAGGATTCATCTCTTTGGCTGAAGATTTCATTAAACACGATATTTACATTTTGAAAGTTGTTAATCGATTTAACTCTCTCCTTGTTTCGACCTACGGTGAAAACTTCGAAAAGATGCGCAACATATTTAAAGATGAGGTTATATAATGAAAATATTTATTGATGGAGTGTATTATCCAAAAGAAGACGCGAAAATTTCTGTTTTCGATCACGGTCTTCTTTACGGAGACGGAATTTTTGAAGGAATCCGCATTTACAACGGGAAAGCATTTTTACTTGAAGACCATTTAATTCGACTCTTCAACTGCGCAAAAGCTTTAATGCTTGAAATTCCTTACTCTAAAAAAGAACTTTCAAATATAATAAAAGACTCCATTGCTCAAAATAACCTCGGCAAACCATCGGATACCGGTTACATTCGTCTTGTAATTACACGCGGTGTCGGCGATCTCGGTCTTGATCCCGCAAAGTGCAGCAAAACGAGTATCATTATCATAACGAACCAAATTTCTCTCTATCCGGCTGAAAACTATTCAAAAGGCATCGCATTGATTACATCATCAGTACGCAGAAATTCCGCCGATTCGCTTGACCCGAAAATCAAATCACTTAATTATTTGAATAATATTCTCGCGAAAATGGAAGCAAAAAATGCGGGTTGCCTCGAAGCGCTTATTCTGAATCATAACGGTTTTGTCGCCGAATGTACCGCCGATAACATTTTCATCATTAATAATAAAACCCTCATGACTCCAGACACCAGCTGCGGTTCATTAGCCGGAATTACTCGCGATACTGTTATTAAAATCGCGGAAAAGGAAAACATACCGGTACAACAGAAAAATATTACTTTGTTCGATGTTTACACTGCCGATGAATGTTTCATTACCGGAAGCGGAGCTGAAATCATGCCCGTTGTATCAGTCGACAAAAGAATCATAGGAGACGGAATACCAGGTTCAATGTCACTTTCACTTTTGGAAAAATTTCATAACTTCACGCAAAATTACAATTATGAAAATTAATTATTGACACATGAACAAACAAATATTTTAATATTTATCATACAGGAGTAAATATGTTTTTAACCGCCGCAAATCTTAATGTAATTTTAGAGAAATTTTCTGCCGCTATTTCAGCTGTAGTCGTCGTCATTTCTATATTTACATATAAAGGTTTGTGCCAATAGGATAAATTATATTAAATATAAATATAGAAAGCCCCTTCGGTACAAACCGGAGGGGCTTTTTTTATGCCTGTAAATACATCTAAGGAGAAAAACATGAAACTTAACGGCGCTGAACTTACAATTCATTTACTTAAAAATCAAGGAATAAAAATAATTGCCGGTATCCCCGGTGGCGCAAATCTTCCGCTTTATGACGCGCTTTCGAGAAGCGGCATACGGCACATTCTCGCGAGACATGAACAGGGAGCGGGATTTATTGCTCAGGGAATGGCGCGCTCTACGGGAAAAACTGCCGTATGTTTCGCCACATCCGGTCCTGGAGCGACTAATCTTGTTACCGCGATCGCCGATGCGCGCATGGACTCAATTCCAATTATCGCCATAACAGGACAGATTCCATCAGCTCTTATCGGCACTGACGCGTTTCAGGAAATCGACATTTATGGAATGACTATTCCCATTACGAAACATAACTTTCTGGTAAAAAAAATCGAAGATCTTCTTAATGTCATACCCGAATCTTTCCGCATCGCGGAAGAAGGCCGTCCGGGACCTGTCCTCATTGACATTCCTAAAGACATTCAAACAGCTGTTATCGACCTTCCGGATGACTATTTTCTGAAAAGTTCCTGTAAAATTAAAACAGAAATTTTAGACCTCAACCGCGATGAAATGCTCTCTGCCGCCGGTATGATTAACAATTCCAAAAAACCGGTCATAATCGCCGGTGGAGGTATTATCAGCTCAAATTCTTCTTTTCTTTTACGCGAACTTACTAAAAAAAATTCCATTCCTGTTGCTCTTTCCTTGATGGGACTTGGCTGCTTTTCACCCGATAATGACCTGTATTTAGGCATGCCCGGAATGCACGGAAAAAGATATACCAATAACCTTCTTCATGAAGCTGATCTTATTATCGCGCTTGGAATACGTTTCGATGACCGTCTCACGGGAAAACCGGAAAATTTCTGCGCTAATGCGGAAATTCTTCAAATCGATATTGATAAATCTGAACTGAATAAAATCAAAACTTCTCATTTATCTATTCAGGCGGATTTAAAAACCGCTTTAAAGTATATTCTTCCTCTTATTGAAGATAATGACCGGACATGCTGGAAAAATTTCATTCAAAAGAGCAAAAATAACAATCCGTCTCTCGTTCCTGATCAACCTTTTTCACCATTCAACATCATTTCCAGTGTTTCAAATCTGACTGACAATGATGCAATTATCACTACTGACGTAGGACAGCATCAAATGTGGACCGCGCAATACTTTAAATTCCGTTCACCGCGCACTTTGCTTACTTCAGGCGGGCTTGGAACAATGGGCTTTGGTCTTCCTGCTGCAATCGGCGCAGCACTTGCTAATCCAACCAAACAGATTGTATGCTTCACCGGTGACGGTTCTTTTTTAATGAACATTCAGGAACTTGCTCTTTTGAAGGAACTTAATCTTAATGTTAAAATATTTCTTTTTAAAAACAACAGTCTTGGTCTTGTTCGTCAGCAGCAGGAACTGTTTTTTAATAAAAATTATTTCGCTTCTAAATTTGAATATAATCCTGAATTTACTAAAATCGCGTCTGCTTTTGGAATTGCAAGTTTCACTTTATCCAATTCCGGCAACATTACTTCTGATTTAAAGAATATTCTTAACAATAAATACCCCGCATTCGTAGAAATTCCGATTGAGCAGCAGCAAAATGTTTTCCCGATTGTTCCGCCGGGAAAATCTAACTCTGAAATGATAGGAGATTATTATGAAAAACATTATTCTTGAACTTAAAGTTCATAATCACTCGGGCGTGATGTCGCACATTACCGGTCTTTTTTCGCGGCGTTCTTTCAATCTTGAAGGAATTCTATGCGGACCTCTCGATGATGCGGCTTTCAGCAGGATTTACCTTCTTGTAAATGAAAACAATACCCTGTGTCAGATAAAAAGCCAGCTTGAAAAGCTATATGATGTCGTAGAAATTACTGTTCATGAAAATTATAATACCGATGTTTTCAGAAATATCGGAAAATTATTCAATAATGACTCTGAACCGTAACCGAAAGTTAATAAACTAAAAAACACGATAATTAGTAATTATATAAAAATTTATTATTGAAAAATAACTGTAATCGGTCATACTAATAATGAGAACTTCCAAAAACCAGTATTTATGCCGACACGGGAACATCAAAACAGTTTTTTTGGAAGTTTCCTTATGTTTATTTAATTTTTAAAACTTTCAAAATAAAAAGCTTGTTTTTGGCAGATGTTTTTTTAATGTTGAAAATTATAATCCAAGGAAAAAAATATGAGCTGTACAGTTGTTATCGGCGCTCAATGGGGCGATGAAGGCAAAGCTAAAATGATTGACTACTACTCTTCCGATGCAGACATTATTGTCCGTTATCAGGGTGGAGCAAACGCGGGACATACAGTTGTCGTCGACGGTAAAAAATATGTTTTCCATTTAATACCCTCCGGTATCCTTCATCCAGGAAAAATCTGCGTTCTCGGCAATGGTGTTGTTCTTGATCCAATTCAGATGATGGACGAGATGGACAAACTCATTCAACAGGGAATTGACATTGACTACCGCATATTTATTTCCGACGCAGCTCATTTAATTCTTCCTTATCACAAGGCGCTTGACAGCGCACTCGAAGAAATGCGTGCTGATAATAAAATCGGCACAACAGGCCGCGGAATTGGTCCGGCATATGCTGATAAATGCTTCAGAACGGGTATTCGTGTCGGTGACTTATATGATGAAAAAAATCTCGAAATTAAAATAACACAAACTCTTAAAATCAAAAACCTTCAGCTTGAAAAATTACACAACCGTAAACCATACTCTGTCGATGAAATCATGGAAATATGCCTTCAATTCAAGTCTAGAGTTGAAAAAATGATAATTAACACAGCCTTTTATTTAAATGAAGAATCCGACAAAGGTAAAAAAATCATTCTTGAAGGTGCTCAGGGTTTTGGTCTTGATATTGATCATGGAACCTACCCCTACGTGACATCTTCAAATCCGACAATTGGAGGAGCTTTGCTTGGAACAGGAATCAACAGTTTTCAGGTAAATCGCGTCGTCGGCATTGCCAAAGCATACATTACGCGCGTCGGCGAAGGCCCTTTCCCCACTGAAGATACTGGCGAGATAGGAAACATTCTTCGTGAAAAAGGTCACGAATATGGAGCTACTACCGGTCGTCCCCGTCGATGCGGATGGTTTGATGTTGAATTATTGAAACAGGCTAAACGTGTCTGCGGATTAACTGAAATTTCATTGATAAAACTTGATATATTATCAGGCTTTAAAAAAATCAAAGTCGCGACTGGATATGAATACGAAGGAAAGAAAATTGAAATGTTTCCTTCTTTCATGCTTGATAAAGTTAAACCTGTCTATACGGAACTTGACGGCTGGGATGAAGACATTTCAGCTTGCAAGCAATATGAAGAATTACCTGTAAATGCGAAAAAATATATCGATTTTCTTGAAAGTCAAATTGGTGTAAAAATTGCAATAATCGGAGTTGGTCCGGGCAGAGAAGACACAATAATCCGTAATTAATTAGATTAATTTCTTTTTTTTTATTAATTTTATTGACACAAACTGCCAGAATTGTTATTTGGTTATACGCAACAGACGAGACGCTAGCTCAGTCGGTAGAGCAACTGCCTTTTAAGCAGTGGGTCCGGGGTTCAATTCCCCGGCGTCTCAAACTTCAGAAATGAAGAAATATGTCCCCTTCGTTTAGTGGTCTAGGACATCGGGTTTTCATCTCGACAACAGGGGTTCGAACCCCCTAGGGGATGCGTAAAAACCGCTTTGAGAAATCAAAGCGGTTTTTTTTATAAAAATGTTTACT
>JBFZEW010000308.1:0-8152 GCA_041306665.1 Spirochaetota bacterium
TGTGCTCTTCCGATCTGCCTTCTCCAACGGACGATGAAAACATTTCATCACGGTTTGGTTCGTATACAACTCCTGACACAATTCTGTTTTCCTTTCTGCAGAAAACTCCGATTGAAACAGCAAAATGAGCTATTCCATGAGCGAAATTATTTGTTCCATCCAAAGGATCAATAACCCACACATAATCGCTATCTTTGTCGGATCCGCTCCCTTCTTCAGCGACAACTGAATGGTTGGGATAATTTTTATGGATGCAATCGACAATATATTTCTCAGATTCAAAATCGATGCTAGTGACCATATCAGTGCTGCTTTTATAATTGATTTTAGTGGATTTATTTCTGAAGCCTTTCAGCTGAATGTTTTTTCCGGCATGAAACGCGATCTCTTTTGAAAACTCACGAAACTCAGAATAATTCATCAATAGTAATATCCCGCGCCAAGTTCAAGCGCAAACTCGTGCTGCGCTCTCGTCAATGGAACTATTTCAATTATAATCGCCTGATTCAACCTGAAATTCTTATTAATTTTTTCTTCAGCCTTTAAAGTTACAACAGTACTTACCGTTTCTATTCCGGACATTGGATCCCCTTTAAACCATTTATAAGCGTTTAATCCGAAATACCCCTGACCATTCATAAAATCATACGGTTTATCATTCATCAAGTCCAGTGTATATAATCGCTCAGTTAATTCCGCTTTTAAAATAAATTTTGACGCCGGCGAATCAAGAAATGAAACTCCCGCGGTAAAATCATACTTTCCGGTATAGTGCGACATGGCCGGTTTGGCGTGATCGAAAAAATAAAACTCGAAGATATTAATACGCGCGTAAACTCCGAATTTATCAAAAACATTGAAATTCAGCATAATATCAATTAAATCGGTATCCAGAGTTTTTTCAGGTCTGTATCCGGCGTCACGAGGAATCAATTTCGGATAAAACGCCATTTGAAATTTATAATCAACATCAGTTTTGCCCATGACAACACCGAATTTAAAATCATGAAGTCTTTTTCTGTCGGTAAAGACATTATCGTTCATGTAATGAACACCGAGAATACCAAGGCCAAGATTCACCGTTCCGTCTTTATAAATTGCCTCAAACCTTTCCATCCAGTTAACAACGTCAGGCATTAATGCTCCAAGATAAGGAGTACCAGTCGCAAGATTAAATTCAAGATTATCCGTCGGCGTTACATTTAAATTTAACATTTGAGGAAAATTCATGTAAAATAATCCGTCAGTATTCTGATAATCAAAGCCTTTGTCTTCCTGAAGTTTGTAAGCTGTTCTAATCACTCCATTATATGTGATGCTGAAATATTTCTGTTTCTGTTTCTGTTCTTCAGTCAGATCTTTGGCAAGATTTTCTTTTGCCTTTTCCGCTTCTTTCTGAATAATATCAACCTCTTTCTGCGTCAGCCTTTGTGAATGCGCGTCTTTCAGCCAGACAATTACTTCTTTGTTTTCAGGATCCAACACAAGAACTTTTTCTCCGTATTCCACGGCCTTTGTAAAGTTTTTAGTCTTGAAATATAAATATCCGGCCTTTTCAAGAGTTACAATCTGATTTGGAGTCAAAGAAAGCGCTAATTCATAATTTACCAGCGCGTTTACATATTCCCCCTGTTTCTCAAATACCCACCCTTTATTATGATAGACTTTAGAAAGTCCTTCATTTCCAGCAGATATGGCAGTATTAAAATCATTCAACGCGCCTTGAAAATTCCCTTCCCTTCCTTTCTTGACGCCTTCACGATTTGATGTAATTTCTTCCTGTGCGTATATCATGGAAGCTGATATAAAAACAATGCCTATTAAAATTAATTTCATTTTCATAACAATACCCCTGCACCGGCATGCAATATAAATTCATTCGTAACGAAATGCCTGTCTACGAATTCCATCATAAATTTCTGATATACGAAAATTGAGTCACTTATACTTTCCTTGGCATTTATTCTTAAAACATCTGAAGAACCGTAATACCCGGTAAAACCCGCTTCACCGGAATTAAAACCTAAAAATCCCTGGCCGTTAAGATAGCCGAATGGTTCATCATTGTTTAAATCAATGAATATAAGCCGTTTGCAGTATTCAATGCTCAGAGATACTGTGTTTTTATCTAACGAACTCTGGTTGTCAAGAGTCAATCCAAGACCTATTTCCGTGAAACCGTAATAGTTTGATATTTCATTTTTATGGTCGAAGAAATAATATCCGTTAGAAGAAACCCGTGAATAATAACTTAAACTTCCAGAAGCGACATAGGAGTGTTTCAGCTCGAGAAAACTTGTATCTAAAGATTCATCGTAAATTGTAAATAGAGCGTTATCCATCGGCACCAGGCGCGGATAAAATGTCAGCGTTGTCTCGCCTTCCTTACTCGGAATCGTCAAAGATCCGCCAAACTTGATATCTGTTAAATTTAAAATTTTATTAAAATTAAAATCATCATAATAATGACTCATGATGAATCCGCCCGCCAGACGCAGGCTTCCAAGTTTAAATCCAGCTTCAACGAATTCTTCCTGACTGACTGTATTCGGCATTGTGCCGCCGAGGTATGGATTTGACAAACGGAAAATCAGATCAAAATTTTTTCCCGGTCTGTACCAGCCATGCGCGTTATATGGAATGTTGATTATCTTCCCTGGTGAATCAATGTATTTTGGATAATCCTGCTCTTTAGTGACATTATAGCCAAAGCGAAGTCCAATGTCCAGGGCAAGCATCGCGATCGGAATTTTTGCTTTTTTTTCTTCCGCGGCAGCCTGCTCGACTAATGATTTTGGATCACCCGCTTCGACGGCTTTTTCAGGTTTAGCTTCGACTTTTGGTTTTAACATTTTCTGCTTATACGCTTCAGGCAGCCATTGCCGTACTTCCATGTTAGCGGGATCTTTTTTCAAAACACTTTCGCCAAGTTCAACTGCCCGGTCAAAATCGCCTTTTTTAAAAGACCAAAAACCTACCCTCTCAACAGTGTCAATCTGTTCAGGATTCAACTTCATTGCAGTTTCATAATTCGCGGCCGCTTCATCGCCTTTTCCCTGAAGTTCAAGAATATACGCTTTATTGTGATAAGCGCGCGCAGTGTTTTCCCTGTATTTTTTTTCAGCGTCAGTAAACTGTTTCATTGCTTCATCATATTTTCCTTGTTCACCGAACGCGGCGCCGGATTTATTTAAATCAGCAGCCTTTTCAGCGGAAATGAAATTTACGCTGAACAATATAATTAAGCATATTACTGTTCTTTTCATATATTTTTCCATGAATTAAAATACCCTTGTTCTTGATTTTCGACTTTTTACAATATATTACTTAATAATTTACGGAATTTTAAAAGAAAATTCTATAAATTATTATTAAATTTTACTTGCAAATAACTGATAATTTAACCGATAATCAGTTTAGGATGAACATGCAGTCTTTACGAATTTATTGTATCATTTACTCTTTAATTAAAAAAGTTTTTTTTAATAAATACAGAACTGGTGAATTATGAGCTATAAAATAAACCAAATTTCAAGCAAATTAAAGTTAAGGTATTCCGAAATACTTTACATATTAAAGAAAAAGTTTTTTAAGAAAAGAGACTCTATGCTTCATTGGGGACATGAAAAAATGACGGTCATGTTCATTCCTCACAATGAAAAAAAAATATTCAACTTTCAAATATCTAAATTCACTTTTTTATTTTTTCTTGTAATGTTCGGCGTAATCATCGCCACTTCCGCGTTTGCTGTCCGCAAAAACCAGGCGGTGCGTCAGGAAGAAGAGGAATTCCTTTTAAAATACAAAACAAAGCAAGCACAGATAATTCAAATTCAGAGACTTTCTCTTTCCATAATTGACATATTCAATGATATTAAACCTAAAATTGAAGAATTATATACGCTTACCGCCGGAACAAAGGAGGTTGATTCAATATGGAATTCTGTTGACCTTCCAGATCAATCAAAAAATACCGCGTCTGCTGATCCAGCTGCCATGAAACAGATTCCTGAAGAAATTTATGAACTGCAGCAGCTGCAAAGTGAAATGCTCGCAGCATCCAATACAATACGCACAATTAAAAACTTTGTGAACATTCGAAATAAAGTAGTAAGCGAAACTCCATCTACAATTCCAGTAAATGGGCACATTACTTCTCTTTTCGGCTGGCGAAGATCTCCTTTTGGATTCGGAAAAGACTTTCATACAGGAATTGACATAGCGGCTCCTGAAGGCACGCCAATAAGAGCAACTGCTCCGGGTATTGTTGAAATGGCAGGTTGGGGCGGCGGATATGGAAACATGGTTCGAATTAAACATAAATACGGCTATGAAACAATTTACGCTCACTGCGTCAGACTTAATGCTTCTCAAGGAGCAGAGATTCAAAAAGGTCAGGTAGTCGGTTATGTCGGAGCGACAGGTTCTTCGACAGGCAACCATTGCCATTATGAAATTCGTCTCGGCAATGTTCCAATTGATCCTTCTCCTTACATGCGGGAACTATAAATGAAACTTTTTGTTATCAGACATGGCGATCCTGATTATGAGAATGACACACTAACTGAGAAAGGACACCGTGAAGCTGCATTTTTAGCCGAAAAAATGAAAACCCTCGGTCTTACTCATATTTTCAGTTCACCTCTTGGACGGGCGCAGCATACAATGAAATATACCGCGGACGCAACCGGACTTATTCCAAAAACAGAAGAATGGACAAGGGAACTTTCTAATTTGCGATTTGATACGCCGTATGGGAAACTTGTCGCATGGGACATTCCAGGTGAAATATATCTTCAGGAATTAAATCCGAATTTCGACAAATGGAAACAGAATGAATACTATCCCGACAAAACCGACATTGATGATACATATGACAAAATCGCTCAGGCTTCGGATAAATTTTTTACACATTTCGGTTATGTCAAAGAAGGAAGTATTTATAATATTGAAAAACCGTCTCAGGCGCAAATTGCGGTATTCTGTCATGGCGGGTTCGGCTTAACCTGGCTTTCATATCTTCTGAACATTCCTCTTACAACTATGTGGAGCGGATTTTGGATGCCGCCTTCGTCCATAACAACGATTTTATTCGAAGAAAGATCCGAAATTTATGCTGTACCAAGATGTATTTCTTTTGCAGATGTGTCTCATCTGTATAAAAACAACGAAGAACTGTCATACAGCGGATTAAAAGCAAACCGGATTTAAAATATTACTTCAGTATCATAAAAAGTTAATTTTCCCAGATTACAATGAATTTATTAGTTCTCTTTCAAATCCCGATCGCAATCTGGAAAGTTCACCTGACTTTTTCATTTTCACCAGCATTTTATCTAATACAGGAATTAGATCTTTATTTTTAGCATTTACATAAACATAAAGTGGCAATATTTCGAGGATTGTATTTGTCTCAATATCATTTAATTTAAGTTCTTTAATACAGGAGATTCCATTAATTGTATTAGTTAACACAACATCAACTCTATCTGCTTCAAGCATTTTCATCATCTGATCAATACTATCAACTATTTCAATATTTTTCAATCCGATAGTAATATCATAAGTATGCTGAACTCCTCTTACAACAGCGATTCTATAACTTTTCAAATCATTTTTATTTTTTATTATAATATTTTTACTTTTTTTACAGAATACTGCCGTTTCGAGAGAAGAATACGCTGTAGGTACTCTTAATAATGTAGGATTTACTTCTCCATATGACCAGATACGTGCAATTTCACCATCTCTGTCGCCGCTGCTCGCCAGGATATTTGCTCTTTTTGCAGGATAACTTTCAATCTCAATGGGAATTTCGGCTTTTTTAAAAACTTCACATATAATTTTCTCTGCGACTATCTGTTCCAGTAAATTTTCAATACGAACAAAACAAAAACTTTTATTATTTTCTGCATGCATATTCACTGATACAATTACAGTAAATAACAGTAAAATAATTATATTTTTCTTCAAAGCAGTACCTGAAATTTTATTTAATTATTTCATAAATAACTTCTATGCTTGTAAAATCAAGTATATTATTTAATCATTAATTCTAAAAAACGGCAGAAATTCCACCGCCTTTTAGAATTCAAATTTTATGTAAGAATTATTTAATTACGTATATTAATTCCACCCATAAAAACAGACCCCTGTATTATCATTGTTTTGGATTTTTTATCATTTAATTCAGTAAATCTGGATCTATCTTTTATTTCAGCCAGCTTTGGAGAAATCTGCAGATTGACTTTCCAATTTTGCGGTATGATTAAATTTATTTCACCCATTATCACAGAAATATCTAATACAATATTTTCAGTATCAAAATCGGTATTTGTTAAATCCAAATTACATCCGCCCATAAAGACTGAAAGATTACCCCCCTTAAAATTCATTGAATTATAGGAATATGTTCCTTCAGCAAGAGAAACTGATAAATTTATTAAATCATCTGAAGATTCGGGAAAATCATTTTTTCTGCATTCCGAGACGGCTCTATTGCAGCCGGACCCGAAAATGACCAAAATACCGATAAATATCAATATCAAAGGCCAAATTACATCAAAACCATAATCTATATAACCTAATGTTTTCAAAAGAAGAAATACGCCTAAAACAACAAAACCAAGACTTTTAATTAAATTGTGCTTAAGCGGTCGTGAAAATTGACCTAATCCTATAACAATGAAAATAACCGGCCATAAATCTTTTACATTAAAACCTAATTCAATCCCCGCATTTTTTAAAAGAAATAAAACGCCTATTACAATAATTATTAAACCGGCGATTATAGAACCTTTATTAAATTTCATTTTCTTTCCCCCATATTAATATGTAACACATTATTTGGATTAAAAAGATACTTTTAGTTACAAAATTTCCATTTTTATTTAACGAACCTGGAATAGTATTTAAATTATTTTGAATGTATAAAAAAAGACAGCCTAAGCTGTCTTTTTCATGAAACATTTATGTTTTACTTAATTAGTTCTTTGACATATGAAGTATAAGATCAACAACTTTACAGCTGTAACCCCACTCATTATCATACCATGAAACAACTTTTACGAATTTGTCATTAAGCATGATTCCCGCATCCGCGTCAAAAATTGATGTTCTTGAATCATGTAAAAAGTCAGTTGATACAACCTGATCTTCAGTATATCCAAGAATTCCTTTCAGAGCTCCTTCTGAAGCTTCTTTCATCGCTTTTTTAATTTCTTCATAAGTTGTAGCAGTTTTTAGATTTACTGTAAGGTCAACAACCGATACATCCGGAGTAGGAACACGGAATGCCATACCTGTTAGTTTTCCTTTTAGTTCAGGAATTACAACACCAACCGCTTTCGCAGCGCCTGTTGAAGAAGGAATGATGTTCTGAGCTGCACCGCGTCCGCCTCTCCAGTCTTTTGATGAAGGACCATCAACTGTTTTCTGAGTTGCTGTTGTAGCATGAACAGTTGTCATTAGACCGCTTTCAATGCCGAATTTATCATGAAGCACTTTAGCAACAGGAGCGAGACAGTTTGTTGTACAAGACGCGTTGGAAACAATTGTCTGTCCTTTATATGTATTGTGATTAACACCCATTACGAACATTGGAGTATCATCTTTTGAAGGAGCTGAAAGAACTACACGTTTAGCTCCAGCTTTTATGTGACCTTCTGCTGTTTCTTTTGTAAGGAAGAAACCAGTAGATTCAACAATGTATTCAGCTCCAACATCACCCCATTTAAGGTCAGCAGGATTTTTCTCAGCTGTAATTCTGAGTGCTTTTCCATCAACTACAAGTTTTCCGTCTTTAACTTCTACAGTACCGTTATACTTTCCGTGAGTTGAATCATATTTCAGCATGTAAGCAATATAATCAACATCAAGAAGGTCATTGATACCGACTACTTCCACTTCTTTCATTTCCATCGCGCGTCTGAAAACGAAACGTCCAATACGGCCGAAACCGTTAATACCTATTTTTACCGCCATAACACTACTCCATTTTATAAAATTTATTTTCCGTTTAAGTTAATCCCTGTAAACTAATCCGGAAATATTTTGTTCATACCCAATGTAAAACAAACGCATTTGAAATTCAGAATATTTGGATAACATCCAATTTCATGTACTTATCATTAATATAAGTTTCAATGTCAAG
>JBFZEW010000309.1:0-6229 GCA_041306665.1 Spirochaetota bacterium
ATGTCGGACATCCTTGTTTATGTCGGACATCAAGTTAGTGTCGGACATCCAGTTAGTGTCGGACATCCAGTTAGTGTCGGACAACCAGTTCGATGTCGGACATCCTTGTTTATGTCTGACATCAAGTTAGTGTCAGACATCCAGTTAGTGTCCGACATCTAGTTTGTGTCCGACATCTCGTTTGATGTCCGACATCCCGCCTATGTCCGACATCCCGTTGATGTCCGACATCCCGTCTATGTCCGACATCCCGTTGATGTCCGACATCCAGTTAGTGTCGGACATCCCGTTGGTGTCGAGCATTCCAGTTAGTCTCGGACATCCACATTAGGATTCTATCAATATAATACTGATCTTAAGAATAAATTTTTTGATAATGCAAGCGAGTCAATCCTTCATAAATAGAAAAACAAACATGTATAAAAATTATGACAAGGTCTTAAATCTTAAAGTTAAACATAAATGCAATAAAAAAAGTGAAGATAATTAAAATTCAATTACACGTTTAAAAAAAATTAATATTATATTATTAGACTTGACAATCATTTAAAATAAATCCAAAATCTATCCATCAAAACAAAGGAATATTTCTATGTCATCTGCAAATACATATTTCATATTTAGAGGATTTGATATCCTTTGCAATAATGATGAGTCTATACATAATTCAAGTTTTTTAGATTTTACAAGCAAAGTAATATTTACATCACCTGATAAATCAGTTTCAGGAATTAAAATCCCCAACAACTTAGAAGCCCCAGATGGTTATTTTTTCAAACCAGTACGTTCTCTTTTGGGTGTAATCAATTCCGAAACCAATACCCAAATATTTAAGACACTAGGTATTTTAAATTGGCTTGAAAATAATTTATTCTGTGGCAAATGTGGATTACCAACAATAAACAAAAGCGATGAAATTGCAAAACTTTGTACATCATGTGGATTAATCACATATCCGAAAATATCCCCAGCTATTATTTGCCTTATAAAAAATAACGATACAATTTTACTTGCTAGAAATATTAATTTCAAAAATGGCATGCACAGTCTAATAGCAGGATTTGTAGAACAAGGTGAAACACTTGAAGAGTGTGTAGCTCGTGAAATAAAGGAGGAAGTAGGTATTTCTGTTACAAATATTCATTATCTTCTTTCACAACCGTGGCCGTTCCCAGATTCTTTAATGATAGGATTTTCTGCAGATGCTGTAACATTTGATATAAAGCCCGATGGAATTGAAATTATTGAAGCTTCATGGTATGGGCCATATAATCATCCGCCACTTCCGATGATAGGATCATTGTCACGAAAAATTATTGATGCAGCTTTCGAAGGAATAATTGCAAAAAAAACAAATAACTTAAATATTGAAGATACAATTTAATATTCCCACCATATTCAAGTTTTCCAAAAATAAAAAAAATAAGTTATTCCTGTAAATTTTTATTAGCATTGTATTTACTACATTATTTTTCTTTAAGATTTCGGACATATCATATATTTTTGAAAATAATAGATTTTTGATTTTTTATATTAAAAAAAAAATCTTTGTAAAAATTAATATACAAAGACTTTTCTTTTAAAATTATAATTAATTCAAAATGATATTACAAATTATAATCCTTGTAATATTTTTTCAACTTCATCACGTTTATTATAATCAGGTTTTTTAGTAATTAAATCCGTTAAATATTTTTTGGCATTTGTAATATCATTTTGTGAAAAATATACTTTCCCTAACTCTAAATATGCATCCCATGAATCAGGAGATACTTTTATCAATTCAACATACGTATCACGAGCTTTATCATAATTTTTACCTGATACATATGCTCGTGCTAAATTTAATTTAGTTGTGATATCCCTAGGACTAATGGTAAGAGCTTTTTCATAATGAAAAATTGACTTATCAAATAATTCTTTTTTAGAATAAGCATTACCTAAATTATTATTTACTTCAAGATTATTGGCATCAATTTTATATGCTTCTTCTAAAAAGATTAATGCTTTATCAGTAAATCCACCTTCTAAAAATAATTTACCCAAATTGACTCTCGGAGCTACATATTTTTTATCTAAATTAGCAGCTTGCGTATAAGATAGAATTGCACCATCTTCATTTCCACCTAACTGCTGCGCATAACCTAGTGTATATTGATATAAGGCAATAGCAGGTTTAGCATTTACAGCTTTTTGTGCATAGGTTATAGCTTCTGAATATTTTTTTAGTTCAATTTTTACACTTGCCATGTTATAGTTTGTAATGTCATCTTCTTTAATTGCAATTGCCTTTGAAAAACTTGTCTCAGCATCTTTATAACTACCTGATGTGTAATATATAACGCCTAACTCACGAATTAGCTGAACATTTTCAGGCTCAATAGCTAAAGCTTTTTTATATGAGGAAACAGCATTAGTAATATCATTTTTTAAGACATAAATTTTACCTGATTCTTGATATGCTCGTGCAAAATCAGGCTTTATCTCTAATGCTTTTTTAAATGATGCAAGAGCTTTCGTAGTATCATTTAATACTTTTTGAGTAATACCTAAATTTATGAAACCAAGTTCAAATTTCGGATTAAGACTAACGCAAGTTTCAAATGCTTGTCTTGCTTCTTCATACTTTTTCATATTGTAATATGCTTTGCCTAGTTCATATGCATATAAATAATTTTTTGGGTCAAGTTGATTTGCAGTTTTTAATTCAGTAACAGCATTATCATACTGTTTTAAATCACTATTAATTCTACCAAGTGTATAATGAGGATCAGCATTAGCAGGATCTTTTTTCATTGAATCACGAGCGGCTTGAATTGATTCCTTTAACGAATCTTGTCCTGTTTGTGATTCGGGACTTTTTTTATAGGAATCATAAAAACTTGAAGCGATTTCACCCGATTTTTGAGAACTAAACTTATCTTCACCTTGTGGGATATTTGAAAGTGCTTCGGTAAAAGTAGTTTTTCCTTTTATAATATCATTTGACTCTACTTCTTTTTTGCCTTGAGCGATAAGCTCGTTTACTTTCTTAAGCTTATCCTGGAGCTCCTTTGATTTATTCGCAAGCTCAGCATTTGCCGCAGAAACACGAGCAGCTTCAGCCTCGGCGGCTGCTTTTCGTTCTGCATCTTGCGTGGTTTTACTGCTGTTTACATTTGAATCTTCAGTTCTGCTTGGCTGTTGAATAATGGTAACAGGACTTGATTTTCCCAAATTTTTATTTAATTCTTCAATGGATTTTACAATATCATTTGTACCATCACTATTTTTAGCATTCGCACTTTCTTCTGCTTCTCTTTTTTTATTGATAATTTCATCTTGCAAAGCAAGAGCTTCTTCATCTTTATCATTTTCTATTAAAACTTTATCAACATAATCAAGTGCACGATCGTATTCTGACCGTTCAAGATAATTTCTAGCCCGTGATAATAACGCATCTCTACCATTATCACCTCCTAAAGCACCACTTGCGATCAAAAAAAAGCCACCTGCAAGCAAAATCACTAAAATAATACCAATAATAATAACCAAAACTTTCTTTGAATCCATATTTGCCATTTTATGTACTAACTCCTTTTGTCTTCTAGTATGAATTTTCTCTAATTTCTAACACCTAATTACATTTTACTCAAGACCATTATCATCCTCATATCCTTGTACACCTTCATTACCTGCAGACATACTTTGAGTTTCTTGTGATGCTTGATCTAGTGAATTTTTTATCTCTGCTGCTTTTTGTTCTTGTGCCAACTTATTTGCAATTTCATCTGCAATTCGTTTTTCTTCTGCCGCAGCTGCATCCTGAAAATTTTTCTCAAGTAAAGCGATAATCTTTTCTATATCTGATTTTTGACTTGTGCTAGGATTTATGGATAAATACATTCTAAAATCCTCTACAGCTTCTTTATATTTTTGTTGATTCATACGTGCATTTGCTCTGTTTAAATATGAAGAAGCATATTGAGGATTTTCTTTTACCGCTTCTGTATACATTTCTTCAGCAAAAACCATCTTTTTAAGGGCATAATATGAATTACCAATATTATAGTAAAATAAATATCTAAATAACTTTGCATTTGGAAGATATTTGCGAAAAACTATAATTGCTTCATCATTTTTTCCAGTTTGTTGAAACGAAATACCCAAATATAATGCAGCTTTTTCGTTAGTCGGGTCAAGCTTCAATGATGCATCCAATAAAGGGATTGCTTCTGCAGGTTTATTTTGTGAAAAAAGTTTTTCACCCTCTTGAAACTGATCTGCCAAAAGAGCAAATTCAATAAAAAACAATAAAAAAACTAGTGATAAGGTTTTCTTATTCTGCATATATACCCATCCTCTATATTTGACAATATTCATGAAAGCTATTATTCTACTATTAAGATATCACTTAAAATGCTTTATTTCAAAGCTTTTATCCTTTAGACTATCTAAATCAAGGTGAAACGATGTCGCCAATTTTATGGATGATTATATTAATTCTCGGTGCGGTTGCGCTTTTTCTAGTAATACTTGTAATAAAATCTTTCTTGGAACCAAAAAAAATATCATCTATAAAATCCTTTATTAAACAAGGGAGATACGCCCAAGCAGGAAAAGCTGCAAAACTCTTAATTACTAAAGAACCTCGAAACGGTCTTGCCCATTATTACCTAGGAATTTGCTATTTACAAGACGGAAAAGGTGAACTTGCCCTAATGGAGTTTAAAACCGTAAATCAAATAAGTCAATTTGGATCCGACTTATCCGAAATTGAGTTTAGACATAAAATGGCAGAACTCTATTTTAAATATAATCAACCTGAAGAATCATTAAAAGAATATTTAGTACTAATTAAAATAGAGCCTCATAATGCTGATAATTATTACTGGGCAGGCAAAATATTTGACTCCAGGAACAGAAGCGATATGTCTGTTCAATATCTTAGAAAAGCTGTTGAAGTAAATCCTCGACATGGAAATGCACATTTTATGCTTGGATTTGTCCAATATCGAGAAAAAAAGCCAGTCGAAGCTAAGGCTGAATTTGAAAATGCAATAAGGTTTGATCCTAATAATACTGATTCATTTTTTTATCTTGGCAAATTACAAAAAGATGGGCATGATTACACTGCAGCGCTGCTATCGTTTGAAAAAGCATCAAAGAATCAAGAACTAAAAGTAAAATCATTAGTAGAACGTGGCGGTTGTTATCTTAGTCTAAATGATTATGATAGAGCAATTCCCGAACTCGAACGTGCTATAAAAAACGGAACAGATGAAGGCGCAAATGAAATATTATATGCTCGATATTTTTTAGCGATGGCATATGAAAAACAAAGGAATTTAGATCAAGCAATAGATCAATGGGAAAAAATATATAAGAAGAAGCCTAATTTTAAAGATGTTGCAGAAAAACTTGCCAATTATCAAGAATTCAGATCAGATGATCGAATAAAGGATTATCTTACATGCTCACGTGAAGATTTTTTACAAATATGCAATTCCATTGTACTTTCCGCAATGAACTTAGTAGTAAGAGATATTTCTGATACTCCAGGAAGTGTAGATATAATTGTAGTTGAACAAGATTCAGGAAAGTGGCTCGGGACCAGAAAATTGCCAAAGCTCTATAGATTTTTACGAACAGCTGATATGATAGATGAATCAGTGCTTAGAAAATTAATGGAAGATATGAAAAAGGTTAGTATTGTACGAAGTGGCGTAATTACAAGTTCAGCATTTACACGAACTGCTATTGAATTTGCCGAAAATCGATCGGTTGAACTTTTTAATAAAGAAAAACTGCAAGAACTTCTCAATAAAACCGATTTCTTTAAGAAATCCGGGAAGTCATGAAAATACTTTGTCTATCGGATCAAGTTGATCCAACTATTTACTCAACATCAATAGCAAGTCGCTATAGCGATGTTGATATTGTCATATCATCGGGCGATTTACCGATGGAATATCTTGGATTTATTGTAAGTTGTCTTAACAAACCTCTTCTTTTTGTTTTTGGTAACCATAATCTAACTGAATATGATTTTTATGAAAACAATTTAGAGCATACAATGAAGATGAAAATGCGTAATGAGCATTTTGAACCTGAGCATGGAGCTGAATACATTGGGTTCAAATCAATTTATGAGTCTGGATTACTTATTATGGGTCTTGGAGGTTGTATGGCCTACACTAAAGGATCAAGTCAATACACTGAATTACAAATGACTATAAAAATACTAAAG
>JBFZEW010000310.1:0-4303 GCA_041306665.1 Spirochaetota bacterium
ATGTCGAATTTATCAAGATATGAAGGCTGCGAACATGCCACAAAATTCGGTGAATTCACAAGATACGGCGCTCTGATTTTTTCTTTTCCGAATCGCAGGTGAGAAGTTGTAAAACCACCCGATTTTTTTGAATCATAAGCGAAATAACCCTGAGCATACATGTCTGTATGATCACCGATAATTTTTATTGAGTTTTTATTCGCGCCGACTGTACCATCCGCGCCAAGACCGAAGAATTTACATTCAACGGTTGAAGACGGAATTACATCGACATATTCCTTAACATTAAGAGATTTGAAAGTTACATCATCCACTATTCCAACGATGAAATCATTTTTTGGTTCTTTCATTTTAAGATTTTCAAAAACAGCAACCATCTGGTTAGGAAGAGTATCTTTTGAAGAAAGACCGTATCGTCCGCCGACGATTAAAGGAGCATTTTCTCTGCCGTAAAATACGGATTTAACATCAAGATAAAGCGGTTCGCCAACGCTGCCCGGTTCTTTTGTTCTGTCAAGAACTGCGATTTTTTTAACTGAAGCCGGAATAACTTCAAAGAAATGTTTCGCAGAAAACGGTCTGTAAAGATGAACAATTACGAGACCGACTTTTTCACCCTGTTTATTCAGGTAGTCGATTGTATCTTTAATTGTATCATTTACTGAACCCATTGATATAATCACATTTTCAGCTTTCGGGTCACCATAATACATAAATGGGGCATATTCACGGCCCGTAAGTTTACTTATTTTTTTCATGTTCGCAGCAACAATTTCAGGAACCGCGTCATAAAATTTGTTGCACGCTTCTTTTGCCTGAAAGAAAACATCAGGATTCTGAGCAGTACCGCGAAGTACCGGATTGTTTGGATTAAGCGCATTATCGCGGAATTTCTGTATTGAATCAAAGTTAATGATTGGACGAAGGTCCTCATAATCAATCGCTTCGATTTTCTGAATTTCATGAGAAGTTCTGAAACCGTCAAAAAAATGAATAAACGGAACTCTTGATTCTATTGCCGACATATGAGCAACAGCACCGAGGTCCATTACTTCTTGAACGCTGTCAGCCGCCAGCATCGCGAAACCAGTCTGCCGCGCGGAGTAAATATCACTGTGATCGCCGAAAATTGACAATGCGTGGCCCGCAAGAGTACGCGCGCTCACGTGAAGAACTGCAGGTAAAAGTTCACCCGCCATTTTGTACATATTCGGAATCATCAGAAGCAGACCTTGAGACGCTGTATAAGTGGTCGTCAGTGCTCCAGCCTGAAGTGAACCATGAACCGCGCCTGCCGCGCCGCCCTCGGATTGCATTTCTATCAGCTTAACCGGTTCTCCGAATATATTTTTTCTACCATCAGCAGCCCACTCATCCGTGTATTCTGCCATGTTTGACGACGGTGTAATAGGGTATATTGCAGCCACTTCCGTAAACGCGTACGAAATGTGAGCAGCAGCCATATTACCGTCCATAGTCTTCATAGACTTAGCCATTACGACACCTCTTTTAAATTATTATAAATTAAATTGAAGGCCGTCATTGAGTCTGCAGCGCATCCGGAATGAAACAGCCAACATTATGTGCATATGTACAAAAAATTATTTTATGATATTTTTATTTAAATTCATATTAATCAAACATTAAAAATACAAGGCGCTATTGTCAAGATAAAACTTAAGAATTTTGTATACAATTTGCAGATATTTTAAATGAACTTGAATTCATTTAAAATTCTTAATTTATAACACCAAGAAGCTTCAAGGAGGCAAAAAAGACTGAATTACAACAGAAAAATCATGAGTGACATGAAATTAAAGCAGCGATCTTGTAGCAACCACATCAACGCCGGTATTCTTATAATTCTGAATTATCACCTGACCCCGTTTCACTGGTACAGCTAATTTTACTGAATATATTTCATCCAATAAGGACTGAATGTGTTCTTTTAATATGGGTTTTGTCGTTTTCACAGGGATGCGATCAAGTCTTTCATCTCCGGTGCGGCATGTTGCTGTAACCATTCTTTTCGGTTCAGCGTATTCTTCACGCGCGTAAATTTCACCGCGGCCGCATTTGTTGCCGCTGATTTTAATATCTTCCTGTGTTGTCGCGTCCAGTTCAAGATGGCATCCGACAGGGCATGCTATGCAGATATAATTTCTTTTCATTGTATCTCCTTAAATGATGGAAATTTCAAGTTCAGGATCATTAATGCCTGAAAGTTTTTCAATATCTTCCTTCTTTAACGTGAGACTTATCATTTCAGAAGGCTGGACATGACTGTGTTTGATGGTTTTAATAAGGTTGTTATTTATTTTTACTTCAATCTGCGCTCCGTTTTTTACAATCATGGATCTTAAATAAAACTGATTATTATTTTCAAACGTGAATTTCTGCGGAATTACGTAGCGCACATTAGCGCCGGATTTTACTTTGTACTGCGAGGCAGTTAGCGCAGACTGCAGATATTTCACAGCATTAGCGCCGGCGTTTCTCGATTCTTTTGTTACATAGTCGACAAGATCATGAACATGAAGCACATTCCCGCACGCGAAAATGCCTTCCTTATTTGTCATGAGAAAACTGTCAACGAAAGGTCCGTTTATCTGCGGATTGAGTTTAATTCCAGCTTTTCTGGAAAGTTCGTTTTCAGGAACAAGTCCAACCGAAAGAAGCAGAGTGTCGCATTTCAATTCAAATGATTTTTCATAATTGGCATTTCCTTCTTCAAGAGGAGTTACCTGTATCGATTCAATTCTGTCTTTACCCCTGATGTCGCTTACGACATGACTCAGGTAAAGAGGTATTTTAAAATCTTCAAGGCATTGCACAATGTTTCTTGTTATTCCGGAAGGATAAGGCTGTATTTCAATTACTGCATGCACTTTGCATCCCGCCCAGGTCATTCGGCGCGCCATTATGAGACCAATATCTCCGGAACCGATAATCACGATATCTTTTCCCGGAACATATCCATCGACATTTACAAGCCGCTGCGCGAGACCCGCAGTCATTATTCCTGCCGGTCTGGTACCGGGTATACCGATGTTTCCTCTGTTTCTTTCTCTGCAGCCCATCGCGAGAATAACTGTACGGGCTTTCAGTAAAAACACTCCGTAAGCCGAAGAATATCCGTAAAGTTCATGCTTGTATTTATCATCTAACGACTCGGATAATTCCATCACAGTCGAATCGAGAAAAACCTTTATTGGAGAATCATTAACCGATTCGGCAAATCTTTCAGCGTATTCCGGACCTGTTAGTTCTTCTTTAAATTCATGAAGACCGAATCCATTATGAATACATTGAAGCAGAATTCCGCCGAGGCATTCCTCCCTTTCAACAATTGCAGTTTTAAAACCTGATTTTTCTACTTCTAAAGCTGCCGCCATGCCTGCCGCTCCGCCGCCTATTACAACACAGTCAAAGAAATATTCTTTCATTAACCAACCCCTGTTCCGAATTTTTTTTCATGGAAAAAATAAGTATTTCAAATAAACAGCTTTAAAAATTTAAAGCTTGGTTTTAAGAATTTCAGTTCTATTTCCGCGCTTTGTAACCTGATCATAACTCAATCCAGTTTCGCGCATAATTATTTTAATTGTTTTATAAGTACAAAACCCGCCCTGACATCTTCCCATGCCGGTTCTTGTAAAAAACTTCACCCCATCTAAAGTTGTATGACCTCTGCGCACAGCCTCAACGATTTCCGCTTCGGAAACTTTTTCGCAGCGGCATACAATGTTTCCGAATTTTGGATCATCGGCTACAACTTTTTCAGATTCGAAATGCGACAAATCGCGCATCTGCACAACTTTATCTATGTAAGGATCATAATCTTTTCTTTCAACAAGCACGCAATCGAGCTTTTTAAGCAGATCTTTGACGTATTCGGCGATTGCAGGTGCCGCGGTCAATCCTGGAGATTGAATTCCGGCGACTTGAATGAAATTTTCCGCTTTGCCGGAAATATCGATGTAAAAATCCCCGCTTTTAAGCGTCGGCCTGAGACCCGCGAATGAAGTAATAATATCCTTTTGCGAAATTGAAGGCACAATTCTTCTCGCAAAGTCAAATACATGATGCAGATTTTCGCTGCTTGTGGATGTATCTTCCTTGTCATCAATTTCCATTGCTGTAGGACCTACCATCATTGTTCCTTCCACTGTTGGAATTACAAGTGTTCCCTTTGATTTTCCAGATGGAACCGGAAATATTACTTTATTCGGATAAGCCGGCGACATTCTATCGAGCAGATATTCCTCGCCTTTTCGCGGAATAATTTCAAAACTTTCAGCAG
>JBFZEW010000311.1:0-3292 GCA_041306665.1 Spirochaetota bacterium
AAGGCAGCAGGGAATTACTGTGCCGTCAGATAAAATTCCGATATGAGAGGTCAGTCCATAGCAGAAACCCGTTTTTCTGATTTCTGGAAGATTAATATCAGGCCATTCAAAGCGGGAATCAAACTGGAGATTTATTTTATCAGTAAGCGGAATGGATTTATTTTTTTTGAAATCTTTCAGTCTGTCAGGAATAGAAATGGAGCAGTTGAAGTGAGCATTGATTTTATTGATAATAAATGTATTTTCTTCGGAAAGAATATTCCATAAACGCAAATTGACAATTGTATCGCAGCTTGAATTTTTTATCGAGTCAAGAAAATCGAAAATATCAGCAATATACACGTCCTGATTATTGATTTCATCCGCAGCATGGAGAGAAATGTTAATACATCGTATATTTTTTTTTATAAGCATTTTTCCGACTGGTTTCCCAAGAAGAGTTCCGTTTGAAGTAATCATTACACTCATTTCTGAACCATGAACATGATCAATAAAATATTCAAGTTCCGGATGAAGTAATGGTTCGCCTAAAACATGGAAAACTGCTTCATCTGCGAAATTTTTCACCTGATTTATTATTTTTTCAAATACAGGTATATCCATGAGTTTTTGACTTCGGGTTGTTCCTTTACAGAACGAACATGATAAATTACAGGCATTGGTAATTTCAATATATACGCGATTAAATCTTTTCAAAAATCATTCACCGCTTTCGCCGCAAGAACTGCCGCGCCTACAAGATTGGCATTAAGTCCGCGTTCATCGATAACCGAAGGTCGGAGATAATTCATGCAGCCCATTCTTCCGAGTACCCGCTGCGTTGAAGGACCGAAATAGGGAAGTGCGTAACTTGGTTTCCCGCCCAGGCATATTGGAATATTGTCGGGCAGTCCGTCCTTTTTGCATGTTTTGATAATCTGACGTGTCGCGAGAGCAAGAATTTTCCCGTAAAGTCTATCGGTATTTATCGCTGATTCGACTCTCATGCTGGAAAGTTTACTGATGTATTTCCCGGCAATTGACGGGTCGGACATTCTTTCAGCTTCTTTAACATCTAAAAATCTTTCGTAAAAGTCATCATCACCGGATATTGCTTTGAATAAACGCAGCCGCCCGGGACCGGAAAGAATTTTTTCAGCGCGGATTGCGTCAGGATTGTTGCATGGACCAATGAGCGCAGAACTCCCCTGGTCATCGGCTAATATTTTCTCAAACCTGTCATATGACGCGTGAATTTCAGAAAACATATTCCGCAGATCAATTTTATTCAAAGGAATTGCATATCCCGGTTCTTTCGTAAAATGAAGGGACTCGTCTTTGCCGTCCCAGTCTAATATTGGAAATTTAATAATCCCGGATGCGGACACCCATGCGCCCCCCCAGCCTCCGCCGAAAACCCAGTATAGAATTTCCATTTTTAAAACACTCCATTCTGCGAGCGCACCCGCATTCGCGTCATTGTCTATGTTGACCGGAAAATTATATAAATCGTGTATTGCTGTTTTTAAATTATAATTATTGAATGACGGCATGTTGTTTATCAAATGAAAAGAACCGTCGCTTTTTAAAATGCCGGCAGTTGCGATGCCAGCGGATGTGATATCCCTGATATTTAACGATGATTCTTTTAATAGTGTAGAAATGTATTTTTCGAGTGAAATTACATAAGAATTGAAATTATCTCCATAATCTGAAACAGGAACTAGTGATTCGGAAATCTGGTGATCAATTCCTTTGAAAATTGCAATTTTCGTTCCCTGTCCCGCTCCAAGATCAATTGACAGATAGTAATTATCGATCATTTTTTCCTTCCTAATGTATTTTCTCGGTTCATCCTATGTAACAATTGGCATTCATGCAAGAAGTTTTCGAAATAATAGAATTTACAGTACATAACTATGTGTGTTTTTACTGGTTTTATGAATTTTTGGTGACTTTTTTTATTTTTTTATGTGTTATAAGTAATGTAGATATAATTTTCTTGACATAAAATAACGTTTGTTATTTTATGTAACAAATGTTATTTAGAAACAGGTACGTTGCAGGTACGTTGCAGGTACGTTGCAGGTACGTTGCAGGTACGTTGCAGGTACGTTGCAGGTACGTTACAGGTACGTTGCAGGTAGAATAATAAGGAGGACGTCTTGAATATAATTGAAATCAAAAATGTGAAAAAAAACTATGCACTGGGCAAAACAACTGTAAATGCACTCAGAGGAATAGATTTAAACATTCCTGAAGGGGAATTAATTGGAATTGTCGGTCCGTCAGGCAGTGGCAAAACAACTCTGCTGAATATTATCGGCTGTATTGATAACGCGACAGAGGGAAGTGTAATGGTCAGCGGTGAGGAAATCACGCTGATGAAAGATAAACAGATAACAGATTTACGTCTTCATAAAATCGGATTTATTTTCCAGACATTTAATCTCATTCCGGTGCTAAATGTAATCGAAAATGTTGAATTCCCTCTTCTGCTAATGAAGAAATTTACAAAGGCAGAGGTTCGCAAAAGAGCGGATAAACTTATTGCAGAAGTGGGACTGGATGAGCATAAACTCCACAGACCTGCAGAGCTTTCCGGCGGACAGAGACAGCGTGTTGCTATCGCGCGCGCGCTGGTTACTAATCCCGATCTTGTACTCGCGGATGAGCCGACAGCGAATCTTGATTCTGTTACAGGCGAGCAGATTCTGGAATTAATGAAAGAAATGAACAGAGTTGAAAAGACAACATTTATTTTTTCAACGCATGACGAGCATGTTCTTAAATACGCTAAAGATGTCGTGAAAATTAAAGATGGACAAATATTTAAGGGGTAAAAAATGGGACTTATATTAAAAATTTCCCGACGCAATATAATGCGTCACAAAGGGAAAAGCCTCATTATAGGAATTATTCTTTTTATCGGTGCATTTTTAATGACATTCGGTAATGGCGTAATTTCTGGAATGGATAAAGGCCTTGAACAGAACATAGTCAGTAGTTTCATGGGCCACATTGTTCTGATTTCTGAAAAAGAAAAATCTGACAACATTCTTTTCCGAATGTATGGCGAAACAATCGGATCGTTTTCTAATTTTAAAGATATAGATAAATTTTTATCACAGAAGGATTACATTGACATGTATCTTCCTGCGGGTAAAAACATGGCTTTCGTTCTTAATGAAGGAGATGAAAATTCCGAAGGCGGAAGTATTGGAAATGATACATTGCTTGGTGTTGACATTAAGCGTTACAGGAAAATGTTTCCAGATAATTTTTCTGTAATTGAAGGACAAATTCTTGGTGA
>JBFZEW010000312.1:0-3466 GCA_041306665.1 Spirochaetota bacterium
TCACATTCACAGTACATAGCAAAAACCGATAGGATAACCTTTGCCCATACTAAAAAAGTAATTGTAAATTTTGCATTATCATTTAAAAACATGTCCGGAGGAAAATTTATGAACAAACAAATCATGTTTTTATCTGTTTTCATAATGATGGCATTCATTTCTATTGCTAATCCGCAGGAAACTTACAATTCAGAAGATTTCTCTTCTGAAGATATATGCATGAAATGCAAAAGTAACATTCCCCCTGCTGAAAAGAATAACACTGCTAAAGCACTTAATGCTCTCGGCATGAAGGAGTACAGGAGTGGAAATCTGCTTGAAGCGGCAAGATATTTTAAATGTTCCACTTTGGAAGATGACAATTTCGCTCTTTCTCATTACAATTTCGCATGCATGCTTTCACTTCTTCGAGGCAAAGACCGTGATATTTGTAACCGTGACTATGTAGATGACATCAAGGAGCATTTGATTAAATCAATACAGATTGATAAAAATCGAAGACAAAGATTATCTGAAGATAGTGATTTTGAAAACGTATGTTATTTTTATTTTTTTAGACTTTTAGAACTGAATCCTGAAAATTCATTATTGGATAATTTGTGTTTAGGTTCTCGATGGGAAACAAGTGGTGTGGGATTATATCCAGGTGATTTTGTTTTAAGTTTTTCTAAAAATGGTGAAATAAAGGTTAGTGAATTCCGCATGCCGGAAAACGGTCCGTTTGGTTATGTAGATTTTAAAGGCAAATTTGTTTTATCAGGTGATAACATAATAATTACATATAAAAATGATAAAAATGTGCTGGTTACTTTTAAAGGCAGTATAAAATATCAAATAAATAAAAATATCTTTGAAAATTTTACCATAGAAGTGACTACGTCCGGTCAATCTGATATTAAGCAGGATTATACTTTTGATCTGTATAGTACTGAGGATTGCGGTGCATAAAAAAATTTTTTATTTCATTTGAAAATCAGGAGAAAAAATGCATCAGTTACAAATTCTTCAATCAATTGGTGGAAAATATATTCAGCAGCTTGAGTCTGTTTTCCCTTACGCTTCAATTTTCGCGCAGCAGATAAGCGGAAGAAAATATTTCTGCGCGACAAGAGAGAAAAACGTTAATTTCATTAAGCCGGAATGCGGTTTTGTAATGCAGGCTTTCAATGGAAGTAATTTTATCGAATATGCTTCGGACAACATGTGCGAAAGTGAATATGAAAAAGCGGTTACATTTTTAATGCAACACAGTGCTTCGGTTGTTCATGGAGAATTTACTGTTGATCCCGGCGAGAGACTTCACGAAAATTACAAACAGCAGATGAAAATTGATCCTGTCTCGCAGGGTGATTCCGTTATTCTCCGTAAGGCAGAAGACAACATGAAACTTATTCAAAAGCAGTCCGGGAAAATCGCCGTTGTCTATTCATTGATGGCATATTTCAGCAGAAATGAACTGTTCATCAACAGAAATAAAAATCTCTATCAGGAACTTCACCGTTTCGATAATGCCGCGCAGATGGTTTTTTCGGAAAATAATAAATCTGTTATGATGTACTGCGGAGAGAGCAGGACAGGCGGATTTGAACATTCGGATTTCATGCCGGAAGCAGTCGAAAAATGCATCCGCAGCGGAGAAAAAATTCTTAATGCTGAAAGAATGAAACCCGGTGTTTACAAAACCGTGTTCAGTCCTGAAATGGCGGGAATTTTCGCGCATGAGGCTTTCGGCCATGGTACCGAGACTGACATGTTTTTGAAGAACAGATCCAAAGGAAAAGAATATATGAACCGCCAGGTTGCCTCTCCTCTTGTAAACATGTACGATGGTCCGTGTCTGGAGCATGCCGCGGCGAATTATTTTTTCGACAATGAAGGAATGCCTGCGTCGAAGACTACGGTTATCAAAGATGGAATTCTCGTTTCAGGACTTACAGATTTATATTCATCGGCAAAATTAAATATTCCCCGCACATCGAACGGCAGAAGGGAAGTCTATTCCCACAAAGCTTACGCGCGAATGACTAATACGTATTTTGAAAAAGGGAATTCCTCTTTTGAAGAAATGATTAAATCAATTGATCACGGGTTTTATGTTGCTCACGCGACAAATGGAATGGAGGACCCCAAAGGATGGGGCATTCAGCTTGAGGCTCTCTATGCTGAAGAAATCATCAATGGCAGACTTTCCGGAAAGGTTTATTCTCCGGTAATTGTCACAGGTTACGTTCCTGACATGCTCATGAGCATTGAGGCAGTCTCGGATGATTTTGAAATTTCCTCAATGGGACACTGCGGTAAAGGGCACAAGGAGTGGGTAAAAGTTACGGACGGTGGTCCGTATTTGAAATTAAAGGCCCGATTGGCGTAATTATTACGACTATTTAACGATGCGGTAAAGGTGGACAATGAAAACCATAGAATTAATAAAGAAACATTTAAACACGCGCAATGAAATTAAATTCTGGACGATAAATACTGAAAAAAATAATCGTCATGAAATTTATCTCATTTTCAATGAAGATGAAAATCTCCGCGTTGTCAACAGCACAAACCATTACGTCAGCATTTACATTCAAAATGTCAACAATGCTGAAAAAACAACCGGTAATGTCAGTTTCTGTTTTTCCGATTACGAATCTGAAAGTGAAATTATTAAAATCATAAATGATGCAGTGCTTTCTGCCGCGCTGATTGAAAATGAATACCATGATTTCCCAAATGAAGAATTCAATTATTCACCGGCGGCAGAAATAGATCCGCTCATAGCTTCAGATCCAATGAAGGCGGTTGATAAAGTCCGCGAGGACATAAATCAATGTCTGGATGAACATCCGGATGTTAAACTCAGTTCTCTGGAATTATTTATTTCAAAAAATGAATCATCATATTTTGATAAAAATAATAACAGTTATTCGTATTGCGATGGAAACATTTTTCTTGAATTTAATCTTCTCGCTGGTCTGAATCAGGAATCTGAAAGTTTCTGCATTCGAAATGAAAAATTGATTAACAATTTGAATCTGAGAGCTGTTTTTAGCGAACATGCGGCTTACGCGAAAGAGAATTTAACCGCACAGCTTCCTGTTTCAGGAAAATATAATGTCGTGCTGGGCGGTGAAGCTCTTGATTCTTTCTTTGATTTTTTTCTGACCCATTCAAGCGCCGATGCGTTTTATAATGAATATTCCGCGATAAAAATAGATGAAAATATTTTCCCGGAATCTTCCGGTGATACTTTAACGATAATTTCCAATCCTCATCTCAAAGGAGGAACTGCGTTTCAACTGTCCGATGATTACGGCGTACCAATGAAAAAATTTACCGTAATAAAAGAAAACATTCTGAAATCTATTGCAGCGGATTTCAGGTATTCACAGTATCTGAAAATTGATTTCACGGGAAACATATCCAACATTGAAGTTCTTCCCGGTTCCATGGACTTCGATTCCATGATCCGGTCCGA
>JBFZEW010000313.1:0-3496 GCA_041306665.1 Spirochaetota bacterium
CCACATCTTTTCAGAAAGTCAAATATGATTTAAACTGCCTGTAAAAAAGGAGGCAGTTTATGGAAAATTATAAAAATTTCAACAAAGAACAGAAAAAAGAATTCTGGTCAGAGCATTTCAAGCAATGGGAACAAAGCGGTCTATCGCAGAAAAAATACTGTGATACAAATAAAATTTCATATTGGAGTTTCAAAACCTGGTATGCCGCTCTTAGGTCAGATTCAAAACCTGAAAAGAAATTCATTAAAATTTCTGCGGAAAGACTAAGTTCAGCAAATTCAAATCAAATAGAAATATTTATTACATCAAAAATCAGAATCAATGTCAGTGAAAATATTTCTGAAAGTAATTTACTCAAAATTTTCAAAACAGCAGGATCGTTATGATTAAAGATTTTTCAAAGTATAATATTTACATAAAGCCCGGATTTACTGATATGAGAAAGCAGATAAACGGACTGCTTACTCTTGCTAAAAATGAAATTACTGATGATGTTTTTTCTGAAAATTTATTTCTCTTCTGTAATCAGAGTAGAACTCATTTAAAAATTCTATACTGGAACAGAAATGGTTACTGCCTGTGGCTTAAGCGTCTTGAAAAAAATAAATTTCCATGGCCTCGTGATTATGATTCCAATGAAATCAGTTATGAAGAATTAAAAATGCTTCTGCGTGGTATCGATTTTTTCAGCGCACATAAAAATTTAAAAAATTTTAAAGTTTCATAAAAAAGTACTATTAATTTATTTACGCTTTTGTTATCAGGTAGATATGAATTCAGAGAAAGACATACTGCCTGATAACATTGATGAGCTTAAAGCTCTAGTTTTTTCCTATCAATCAAAAAACGATATTCTACAAACAGAACATGAAAACTTTAAAATCAAAATCGATACACTCGAAAAATATAAAACAAATTATAACTCTCTTCTGAAAAATTACACGATTCTTAACACTAAATACAAAGCAGCAATCGGACGTTTCTTCTCTCCGACAAAAGAAAGAATTTCAGCAGAAACAGATGGTCAGCTTGGGCTTTTCAACGAAGTGGAAATGTTTAGTGATGATGCTGACGAAGAAAACATCTCAGCAGAAAAAAATGAATCATTTATTATAAAAGAACATGTACGAAAAACGGGAGGCAAAAGAATATTGCCTGATTCACTTCCTGTTGATGAAATCACATATGAACTTTCAGAGAATGAAAAGGCATGCAATTGCTGCGGCAAAACGCGTCCAATCGTCGGAGAAGACCGCTCAGAAGAATTAAGTATCATCCCGATGCAGATTAAAAAAGTCGTTCATGTTGCAAAGAAATACGGTCCATGTATATGTGATGAATTTATAAATTCCGGTGAAAAGGAAATAATTTCTGCACCAAAACCGAAGAGAATAATTCCATATAGCCAGGTATCTCCGGAACTTCTTGCGTATGTAATTCACATGAAATATGAAATGGCGCTTCCTTTTTTCAGATTGTCAAAAAAATTTGAAACAATTGATATTGATATTTCAAGAGCAACTCTATGTAACTGGTCGATGAGCGCTGCTGAAAAATGCGAGCTTCTATATGATGCAATAATCAAACACATTCGTGAGTGCAAAGTAATTCAGATGGATGAAACTCATGTCCAGGTTTTAAAAGAAGATGAACGTCCTGCTGAAACGAAATCACAAATGTGGGTAATGAAAGCCGGAAAATCAGCTGATAAAAAACTTACACTATTTCACTATTCACCGACACGAAATGCAGATGTCCCTGTAAATTTACTGAATGGTTTCAAAGGATTTCTGCAGACCGACGGCTATCAGGGATATTCAAAAGCAGTCAAAGAATATGGATTAATTCATGCTTCATGTTTGGCGCATATCCGACGGAAATTTTTTGAAGCACACAAAGCTAATTCTAAATCAAAAACTGCAAATACCGGGCTTCAATATATCAGTAAAATTTATGAAATTGAAAGGAAACTTAGAAATAAAAAATATCCTCCTGATAAATTCATGGCAGAACGTAAAAAACAGATGCAGTCTGTACTTGATGAATTTAAAAAATGGCTTGGTGAAGTACAAAAAAATATTCTGCCTAATCCAGGCCCTGGCCAGTCTGTAAATTATGCATTGGGTCAGTGGGACAGATTTATAAATTTTCTTGAATCGCCTGATTTAACTCCTGACAATAATGCTGTTGAAAACGCGATACGTCCTTTTGTAATAGGTCGGAAAAACTGGATGTTTTCAAACACTCCGCGCGGAGCAAAATCCAGCGCAGTTTTATATTCGCTTGTTGAATCGGCAAAGAACAACAAACTGAACGTGTATAACTATTTACGATACATTTTCACAAAACTTCCATACGCAGAAACTCCTGAAGATATTCAGTAACTTCTGCCGTGTAATATTACTTCCGAAGATATTAAAATTTAATTGCTTGAAATTCTTTTAATTTTGTGGTGTAATTACCTGTTAGTTTGACGCTTACAAATATGTTTACAGGAGCTTACCAATATAATGAAAAATTTCGTTTTTATTTTATTTTTATTTTTTATTGCATTTGTTTTTTCAAATTTTTTGTTTTCTGAAGAATTAAAGAAAATCCAAATGACAAAATACTATTACATCGAAAAACCAATGAGTGATAGTTCATCTCAATGTTTTCCAATATTATATGAAGAAACAATCTTTGGGCCTTCATTTGTCGTTACTGAATTTTTTAATAATTGGACTGATCTTGTGGTGCTTTTTAATGGAAAACAAATTGAAGGTAACAATGACATTGAACAATACAAAAAAAAGGCGTATAGTGTGTGCACAATTGAAACTATATCGCCAAGTGAAACAGAGAATCCAATTGATAAAAAAATGTTTGAAGATATTGATAAACGAATAGCCGTGTTTTATTATTTAGGTCCTGATGTTGAGGATGCAAAACATTACTGTAATCGGAATTCTGATAAAAATTCAAAAATAACTTTTGAAATTTTTAAAAATTAGATAACACCCTGACATTTTTTTAAACTTTACTAGTTCTGAAAGATAGTTTTCTTGAAAGATAAATAAATTACTTGTCGTGTTGTGTTAACTTATCGTGACAAGAAAGGAATGTGTTCCTTGGTTTTGATACTTATAGAGTTAAAAGATAATGTATCCAAGGCAATCGATGTAGACCGTTTATCGGCTGTTGTTTGAAGTGGGTATTTTATAGAGACAATAATTATTAATACTGCAGATTTTACATTTTGGGTTGTTTTCTAAACAAATTCCATTTTTTATTCCAAACCACGCTCTTTTGTAAAAATATTCCCTGCGGCGTCGCAGTGACAATTAAAAATTTTAAAAAACCAAAAAGATTGTTGTTTTGTCGTCTTTGTAATAATCACTTTTCTCTAATGAGACATAAAAATCATTATGGGTACAAAATAATATATACAAAATTGTATTTGTCGCTTTTCGCACTCTGCAAAGTTTTTACCAGCCCGTCAAAAAATGACGGGCTT
>JBFZEW010000314.1:0-7818 GCA_041306665.1 Spirochaetota bacterium
GGTGCCAGGTTTGAGTTAGTTTTTGCCTCAGTGCCAGGTATAACCGCATTTTTACATTGGTGCCAGGTTTGAGTTAGTTTTACGAAAGAAAAGAATCATTTTCGTGAAACTTTACCTTCAATTTTTTCATACGCGACGGGCAGGTAGCTGACATAACTGTCCCAATCAGCTGTATTTTCAGAAAAATAAATTTTAAATTGATAAAGATATGGAATGCCGCATCCGCGCATTGTTAAACTCAACGTCTGATTATTTTTCCAGCTGCCGGAAAAAAATGCCCGGTTTTCAGGCAAATTGCCGAATTTCCCCAGATTGGCCGCGATATAAGTTCCATCAAGAGGTATATTCAATCTAAGTTTTTCTCCTCCGACTTCCCATACAACGTTCAAAATATTTTCAGCGGACTGATCATTCAAAGTCAACGCTGAGCCGTCACTGAATAAATATCTTTTGCCGAAAAATGATTTATCCGGATTGACTGTTGTTGGAACAGGTGAAGGAGGCATATTCAATAATTTAGCTACATCCGCCATTGCCTGCCCGTTTGAATCAGGTTTCCCGATACTCTCAAGTACTCCTTTGCCGAGAATCGTATCGGGAGAAAAGTAATCATATCTGAAAAGACCGCCCGTAGTAACTATTACAAGATCTTTTTCAGGAACAACAAGAATATATTGACCGCCAAAACCCCGCGCCGAAAAACCCTCAGTGCTGTTCATCCACCATTGATAGCCGTAACCGTTCTTACCGCCAAGACCATCAGGAGAATCTGCCTGCAAACTTGTTGATTCCTTCACCCACCGTACAGGGATAATCTGTTTATCAATCCATTTTCCGTCACGCGCGTATAGAAGACCGAACCGCGCCATATCGCCTGCCGTAAGATAAAGACCCGATCCGCCGATAAAATTTCCGTTTCGGTGTTTCTGCCAAAAATAGGGTTTGATTCCGATTGGATTAAATATTTTCTCCTGCGCGTATTCCAATAGAGAAACTCCGGTGGACTTTTCCAGAACAACTCCCAAAATAAATGAAGCGCCGGAATTATAGTAAAAAATTTTTCCAGGTTCACTGGTCATTTGTCTGGAAAAAAAGTAATTTATCGGATCCGGATGATTCAGCAATTCTATATATGAATCCTTTTCATTATACGACCCGTTTTCCTGCCAGTCTAATCCGGCAGTCATGGTCAGCAAATGTTTAAGCTTAAGCCTTGATTTCTGTTTATCGAGGGAAAGTTCGGGAAACCAAATTGACAAAGGAGCGTCAACCGACGGAATAAGTTTTTCATCAATTGCAATTCCGATTAATGCGGATGTGACGCTTTTCGTGCACGACATCAACGCATGAGGTAACCCGGCAGGATATGGATATTTCGCGGCTTGAAAAACAATCTTTCCGTTTTTAACAATTAATACATCGTGAATGTCCGAGGTCGAATTATTATATGATTTTATTGACTGTACAAGTTTATCTTCGCTAAAACCTTCTTCATGCGGAGAAGATTTATCCCAGTCCAATCCAGGATAAACGCGTTCTTCTTTAATTTCCCGGCCGCAGCTCATTAAAAATAAAAGTATCAACATAACCGTTACGGGTAAAAATTTCTTTTCATGTAACATAATAAAATATCCTTTTCATAATAAACCAAAATCATTAAATGAAAAAAGTCAATAATATTTCACAAGATTAGCTTGTTTGGAATTTACTTTAAATTTTTTCTTAATTCAAAACATGGGACTTCTGAAAACTGATGTTTTGATGTTTCTTTTTCGGCACAAGTGCAGATAAAACCAGTATTTACAATTTTAAAAAATATAAATCCTGGTTTTGCGAAGTGCCGGAAGTATTAAATCAGAAATCTGAATATTCCAAACTAATGATATAACCATGGTCTATACTAACATACCTAATAAAATTAAATAAACTTAAAACCGGAAATGTAGAAATAAAATCACATGAATTTTATTCAAGTTACATCTTTCTGCATTCTTATGAAATCACGGTACCAGTATCCGCTGTCTTTAATAATTCTTTTCTGCGTATCATAATCAACATAAATCAAGCCGAAGCGCTTCGCGAATCCTTCAGCCCATTCAAAGTTATCCATCAGACTCCAGCAGAAATATCCGCGGACGTTGACGCCTTCAATACGCGCCTGATGAACTTTTCGCAGATAACCTTTCAGGAAATTAATTCTTTTTTCATCAGCAATTTTTCCGTCAGCGACAGTATCGTTAAAAGCAGCGCCGTTTTCGGTTATAAATACCGGAGGATTTCCGTATTCATTCTGAACCATCTTCAATAATTCGTATATGGCATCAGGATAAATTTCCCATCCCATACTTGTATATTCTTTCCCGTTTTTTTCATATTCCGATTCTGGAATTTTTTTCTTAACCAGACCGCTCTTTAGAAATGGAACATTCCACTTATGCACAGCATGCTCTCTTGTATAAACATTAATTCCTAAAAAATCCGAAGGATGTGAAATAATTTCCATATCCCCATCCTTTATTTCAGGCGTAAACAATTTCATTTTATTCCATAAAGGTTCAGGGTATTCACCTTTATATAGCGGAGAGAGTGCTATGTGATTCAAAAATTGATTCCCGATCATTGCCGACCATTTATCCCTGTCTGATTGAGTCGCCGGATGCACGGGAGAAAGACTCAATGTAATCCCTGCCTTACTGTCAGGTACAATGTTCTTTATGACCTGCAAAGCTTTCCCGTGAGCAAGCAGCAGATTATGAATTACTTTAAAATGAGCGCTTATGCTTTTTATCCCTGGCGCGTGAATTCCGAGTAAATGACCGCACGCGGCAAATACAAACGGCTCATTAATTGTTATCCAGTTTTTTACTCTGTCTCCCAGATGTTTCGCAACTGTCTCAGTATAATCAGCAAAATAATCCGAAGTATTTCTGCTTTGAAAACCCTTATATTTTTTCTGTAATTCCAGAGGCAGATCCCAATGGAAAAGAGTAGCAAACGGTTCGATTTTATTTTCAAGCAGAGAGTCTGCAAGTCTGCTGTAAAAATCAAGACCCTTCTGATTGACCATTCCCTTTCCATCCGGATAAATCCGCGGCCACGAAATTGAAAAACGGTAGGCATCAAGATTCAAATCTTTCATCAGCTTAATATCACCGGCAGTCCGGTTAAAATGATCACAGGCTTTGTCCGCATTATCAGCATTACGGATTTTTCCTTTCCGATGTGAAAACTCATCCCAGATTGACTGTCCTTTTCCATCAACATCGCACGAACCTTCAATCTGAAACGCAGCCGCAGCTGCTCCAAAAATAAAATCTGCAGGAAATTCCATATCATTCATGTTATTAACCATCCTAAAAACAAATAATTATAATAAACTATTTCAGTATTTTCAAATAATTATTTCATTTAATTACTATATTTTCAAAAGGACTGTAAAAGGAGATAAAAATCATCTTCACCTATACCTTGTTTTTTAGTGATAAATGAATTGACTTATCCTGATGAGACCATTTAAAATACAATTACAAGTGCTGCATAAATTTTTCGCAGTCGATGCTTTGTTTATTGTTTTCGCATCATCCTTACCGGAAATTTTTTTTTAATTTTCAAAGGAGAAATGAAATGTTGAAAATTTCATTTATTTCATTATTAATCATTAGCTGTACAATCAATAGCATCTGCTATTCTCAAAATACAAATAAACGATCCGAGCTGCCTTTCCCGCGTTTAGGAATGTGGTGGCTGGACGCGTGGAATGAGCCGCCGGAAAAAATTGCGCGTTATGATTTACTCCTCAATGAATTTGAAAACAACAATGATAAACTTCAAGCTGTAAGGCAAATCAATCCACACATCAAGGTTTTCCGGCCCATCAGCCCGACAGAAACAGCATGGTACACATGGAACACTCAAACACCGGAACCATTGACCAAAATATTGCCTTCAAGTTTCTTCCTTCTTAAAATCGGTTCTGTTCTTAGATCTCCCATAAGTGCTAACGATACTGTTGTGCCGCTTAAAGACATTTCAGACTCTAAAGGCGTTTCGCTGTTTCATACAGGTCAAACCATAGCTATTGGACGCAATGAATCCGCGCGCATAATTTCCATTAATGTAAAAAACAAAACTCTGACAGTGAAAAGAGGTTTTATCCGTCCGGCTTCTAAGCATAATCTCGGTGAACATGTCGCAGAGCATTTTTCATTCTGGCCGAAAACATGGGTGATGAACAATACGTATCATTGCCCAAGGGAAATAATTCCCGGGTTCAATAAACCGATGAACTGGCTTGAATTCTTTTTTATTAAGCTGACAAATGAAATCACGCCATATAATGAATACATAAATCAGAAAGAATTACGTTATGACGGGATAATTATTGACCGCTTCGAGGATTATCAAAGCTGGCTTGCTGATTGGTCATGGAATCCTGAAGATATTTTCCCAATAGATTTATATCACAATAATCAGCCGGTTCCCGTGGAAGAATTTGACGCTTCATGGAGAAATGGCACAGATATTTTATTAAAACTTCTCCGCGCGCAATATCCCGGTCTGCCAATTATCAGGAACAATGCTTCGACAGTTCGATACGCGCTTTATGACGGTCAGGTTTACGAAACAGGCGGATGGAGTTCCCCCAGCACAAGTTGGTGGGAAAATCTTTTTATCAAGATTAATACCGATGATAACTATTTCAAAGTCGGCCCTTACATGGATTGGTTTAAAAATAATAAAACTAAAACTGTACTTATTGAAGTATATGAAGATGAAACAATGCCTGATAGCAATCTTAAATATAAAAAACCTTTTAGTGATCCGGAATTTATACCGAATTATCAGAGAATGCGCTTTTCTCTCACATCAACTTTACTCGGCGATGGTTTTTATTCTTATGAAGCGAACACTTCATCGCATGGAAGCGGAGGACTGATTTGGTTTGACGAATATGATAACGCTGGACAGGGTAAAGGATATTTAGGTTATCCAACCGGAGAATACAAATTTTTACCGGAGAAATTATATATGAGAGAATTTGATCACGGGATTGTACTTGTAAATCCAAACTCCAATGTCGTTCATATTACCTTGGATAGAAAGTACCGTAAAATTAAAGGAAAACAGAATCCAATCATCAATGACGGAAAAGAAACCAGCAGAATTTCCCTGAATGGATTTGACGGAATTATATTGCTGAAATAAATGTTAGAGTTTTTACAAAGAAGTCAACGGCTTTCATGAAAACCAATAACCAAATTCATAATAAAAGGTGTTATCATGCGATTTTTATTATTACTGCCATTACTATTACTTTCCAATCCGGTGTTTCCCCAGCGAATATTCACAAAGGGCGTGAATCTGACAGAATGGTTTCAGGAAAAATCCGTGCAGGACATTCAATTCAATAAATATACAAAGAAAGATTTCATGGATATAAAAAAGCTTGGATGCGATGTAATCCGTTTACCAATAAATTTACACGCGATGACGACAGGCGCTCCGAATTATATAATCGAACCTTTGTTTTTCCGATTTTTAGATGAAGCGGTAAGTTACGCCGAAGAGCTAAATCTCTCCTTGATCATTGACAATCATACATTCGATCCGTTTATCGATACAACTCCTGATGTCGAAAAAATTCTATTAAAAGTATGGCCTCAGATTGTCCAGCGCTACAAAAACAGAGGAGAGTTTTTATATTATGAAATTTTAAATGAACCGCATGGAATTGATCCAGTGCTTTGGGGTCAAATTGAATACAGAGTGTTAAAGAAAATTCGGCAAATTGACCGGAGACACATGGTAATTGTGGGCGGAGGAAATTGGAATGACATTGAATCACTCAACCAGCTGCCTGATTTTCAAGATGATAAAATAATATACACATTTCATTTTTATCAGCCGTTTCTTTTTACGCATCAGGGCGCCGACTGGTCAACCCCATCCCTTGCTTCTCTTAAAGGAGTCGCCTATCCGTACGATAAAAACAATCCTCCTGCGCTCCCGCCTGAATTGGCAAACACGTGGATAGAGCAAAATATCCTCGAGGAATATCCAAGAACAGCTAATGATAAATCTTTAGAGGAAGAAATCGCGCTCGCGGCGAAGTTCAGGGACAAAACTGGAAAACCTGTTTTTTGCGGTGAGTTTGGCGTTTACAATGTTAACGCGCAGAATAGCCATAGAGTTTACTGGTATCAGGCTGTTACTAAAATTCTGAATAAATATTCCATTCCGCGCACATCCTGGGATTATCAGAGCGGTTTTGGTCTGTTTAAAAAAGATTCTTTTGAAATTTTTGAATCAGACTTGAATCTGCCTTTACTTAAAGCATTGGAACTAAACGAAATACCGCAGCATAAAATGGAAATCGCGCCGGAGACGAATGGATTTGTTATATTTGATCAATATCCCGGAAGGGGAATGCGCACCTTCAGCTACATTTCTAACGGGGAAATAAATCTTTACGATGATTCGATTCTCCAGAATAAAAATTTCGCGATCAGAATGGAAAACCTGAATCAGTATGAAAGCTTGAATTTTCAATTTTTTCCGAAAAAAGATTTGAGCCTCCTTGTTAAAAATAAACTATGTTTAATCATGAAAATAAAAGCGGACCCCGGATTTAAAGACATGGAAATACGGTTTTTATCCGTCAGCAAAAATGATCCGCTAAAAGTCGGATGGAGAATGTCCGCCACTTTAGATGAAAAATATTTAACAAAAACGGAAGATTGGCAGATTATTAAAATACCTCTTCCCGCATTTTCTGAAACAGGCGCGTGGAATGATGCTTGGTATGATCCGCGAGGAATTTTTGACTGGACTCAGATTGAAACTTTTCAAATTGTTGCCGAAAATGGAAAATGGAATAATGTCGGAATTTACATTGCAGAGATAAAAATATCTGACATGAAATTCGAGTAAATAATTACAATAAAGATTCGCTGTCGTTAGCAGCCATATCCATTCGATCCGGCATGCCGCGGAAAAAGAATGCGACTTAGCTGCATCGCGTATGCTTTTCTCTTTTTATAGACATTTCGTTAAGCGAAAAAGCGTACATGACGCGTCTTTTGCCGAGCGTCACGACAGCAAAAATCGGGATAACATGGATTGTCAGTTTGAAGCAATTGTTAGGTGTTTTTCCATTTCGTTAACCCAATTAGCATCCATTTTAATTAATCTTTTCTTTTTCAAATTTTCTTTGATTATCCATTTAATGTGTTTTCCATTCTTGAATAATAATTTTTCAAATATTTGTTTTCCTTTTTCAGGAGCATGTACAATGGCAACGCTCCATCCATATGCTAAAGCTTTTCGCAAGGATTCTTCTTCATTAGTTAGTTTACTATCATGATTTAAAACTTCTACAATTTCAACTAATATACTTATGACTTTTACAGCTATTGTTTCATTCTTCAGTAATTTAGGTTCACATAGTCCTGCAACAACAGCTCTTTTTTCATAACAATTTCCATCTTTCATTTTTTTGATGTTTTTTAACGTTTCCTCCATTTTGTTTTCAGAAATCTCTTGAATTCCCATTGCAACAGCTTCTCGAATTCTCCAACTTTTATGGGATGCAAACTTCCTGATATAGTCGATTACAAATTCATTTTTTTCTTTATTATGAACTGCGAACCCGACAATTCCGCACATACCAACAAACTCGTCAGGCGAATTTTCAGTGTCAATTTTTATATATTTCAAGCAATTATAAATTTCTGATTTTGTCGCTGAGTTTGAAAAGGAATATAGTAATTCTAAATTACCTCTGGGGCCTGGAAGATTCGAATTTTCTTTAAGATATTG
>JBFZEW010000315.1:0-5241 GCA_041306665.1 Spirochaetota bacterium
CGATCTAATAAAAATTACCATTAGCAAAAAGCATTGTACCCTGACCATTTGCTTTGCCGTCAATCCAAACCCCGGAATATTCGCCGCCATTTTTAAATTTCAAAATTCCATTACCGTCAAATTTATCATTTTTAAACTCCCCTATATAGATATCCCCATTAGCGAATTTTAATTTACCAAAACTGTTTTTTTTATCTTCAACCCACCCTCCCTCATAAACAAGTCCTGTTTCCAGGATGAGAGTCCCGTAACCATCCATCTTACCATTTTTCCATCCACCCTTATAAACACCTTCTTTTTTGCTTATTAAAGTCCCCTGACCATTATATTTATCTGCTTTAAATTCACCTTCATACACATTCCCATTTGCGAATACATATTTTCCAAAACCGGTTTTTTTATTTTCAGACCATGATCCTGAATATATACTTCCTGATTTATAACGCATTACTCCATAACCTTCAGCTTTATCATCTGACCATGCTCCTGAATATTCTGGACCATTTTTATATTTAAAAACACCCTGACCTTCACGCTTTCCATTTTTAAAATCACCAGTATATATATTGCCGTTTTTATAAACGAAAGACCCTTTACCGCTTTGACAATCACCCTCGGTACATTCTCCTATACTACCAGCAGCAAATGCGGATGAGATAGTAAAAACAAACAGTATGGATATCATTAAAAATATTTTTTTCATTACAATATGCCTTTAATTTTAATTTTAATTTTACTTTTAATTTTAATAGAAAACAACAGGTATTCAAACAATATGTCAATATATTTTTCTGAAATATTTAAACTGAAAACTATAATAAAAATAATGCAGAAACTAATTTCTAATTTATAAAGTTACTAAAAACATCAACAATAACAAATTGAGGGAATTTATGGATGAGTATAAAATCAATCTCCATCTTGAAACTCAGGAAAACGGACAAATACTGGCTTCAACTGAAGATGCCACCGGACTCATTGCAGAGGGAAGGACTATCCGGAAAGCAATTAAAATTGCTCAGGATGTTGCAGAGGAAATTTTTAAATCATATTTTAAGCACGAAAATCATCTGCCATCACACTCAAAGTTCTATCTGAAATTTATGACAACATAAATTCTGCTGTCATAAATTAGAAATAGTTTCAGAATGCTACTTTTTTGTTTTCACAATGTGCCGGGAGATTTTTTCCAGCCATAGCTTGCGTTTTGCATCATCGATTCCCGAAACATTTGAAATTTTAAACCATTTGATATTTTTAACTCCGCAGAATTTCAAAGTCCCGTTGATAAATGAAAACTTCAGAGTGTTGCACATTATGAGTCTGTAATACCATGCCGGACTATTCATTGTCGAAATAACTGTTGTACTTTTAAGAAAATTCAGCTTTTCTTCAGGTATCGTTTTCGATGTATCATATACCCGGTTTTTCAGCAGAACTTTATCCATGAATCCTTTAAGCATTGCAGGCAGACTATACCACCATACCGGAAAGATTATAAACAAGTGATCTGCCTGCTCTATTCTTTCTAAATAATTTTCAGCCTGAGAATCTGTTGTCTTTCCATCTTTGTACACTGCAAGATCTTTTACACTAAGAACAGGATTGAAGTTATCCTTATAAAGATCAATCACATCGGCAATACCTTCGTATTGTTCAATACTCTGAACAACTGTATTCAATATTGCTCTGTTAAAACTTTTCTCCCATGGGTGTGAATATATTACCACTGCTTTCATCTGCTTTTTCTTTTGTTTAAACTTCTCGCAAAATAACATTGATGATAAATAATTTCATTAACCCGGGTTTATATTTAAAAAATCTTTCATGTTTTTCCAGATACGGCTCAGTGCAATTGGTGTAATTCCAAGATATAAGGCAATTTGATATTACATAATTGATCAGCAATATTTTTGTATTTTTCAAGAAAATGCATATATCTTTGCACCGCAGTCATGACAACAGAGTATTTTCCGTTTCAATCTTTCCTGGATAATAATACTCAATTATTCTACTCTGGAGAGCTATTATACAAAGCGAAAAAAAACGGACGCAACAGAATAGAAAAATGACAAAAAAACTTAAATAATTCCCCTTCATCTTTAAAAATTACATATCATGCAAAAAATTTTCAGTAATTGAGTTATAATGAATATCGCTCATCTGTAATATAATTGAAATTAAACCGTGAATTCAATAAAAAAATTGAAAAAATTTCAAGTATGCTTTAATCTAAACGAAAAGGAGTATTATATGGGATTTTCAATAAAAGACAACATTCAGAAGTTTTCCGGTTATTTCATCGGTAGTATAGGACTTTTAATAATGCTTCTTGGAATAGCAATGTACCTGACAAGCGAGGACCCGACAGAAATTGAAGCAGGTGCCGGAATTGCTATTTTTTCAATTTCACTTGTTGCAATTGCCGGAATTTTAATCTACATTGGTCATCGAAACTCGAAAATGGAAGAGGAAATAGAAACTGCAGCAAGCATTATAAAATCATACCGTAGAATTAAACTCTATGACCTGGCTGAAAAAATGCATGTTTCTGTTACGCGGGCGAATATTGCTTTATCAAAGGCGGTTTCTCTTAAACTTATCAGCGGGAACTTCGACCGGACAACTGATGAATTCTTTACCGAAGAAGGTAAATTTACAAAGATTGAATATAAATTCTGCCCGTCATGCGGAGCTCCTTTCAGCGGTACTTTTCTTGAAGGCGATACAATAAAGTGCGATAATTGCGGAGCTATTGTATGAGTGCGTTGTAGTTTTTCAAAACAAGTTCAGTAAATTCCTCAAGTTGGACAGGTTTGCTGCAGAAATATCCCTGATAGAACTGACAATCAAGTTTATCAAGAAACTGAACATGTTCGGCAGTCTCAACGCCTTCGGCAATTATCTTCAGGTTAAAATGATCCGCAATGTCAATCATCGTCCGTGCGATAGCAGCGTCATCTTCATCAATGAGAACATCCTTTATAAAACTCCGGTCAATTTTCAAAACATCAATAGGAAGTTTCTTTAAATAACTGAGTGAAGAATAGCCTGTACCAAAATCGTCGATAGCGAACATCGCACCGCTTTCGCGTATTTCATTTATTTTTAAAAGAGTTTTTTGAAAGTCGTCAATTAGAATGGATTCAGTAAGCTCAAAGATAATTTTCCCAGCGGTTTTAGGATTCTTATCCAGTAAATCCCTTACTTGTTTTACAAACATCGTCTGACGGAATTGTTTGACGCTGAGATTAATTCCAATGTGATCAATTTTATCAAAAGGATGTTCTGTCCAGCTGTTAATGGTCTCGACAGCTTTTTCAAGAACTAAATTTCCAATCTGCACGATAAGACCCGTATCTTCCGCGATTTCGATAAAGTCATCAGGAAAAACAAGACCCATTGCAGGATGATTCCAACGAATGAGAATTTCAGCTCCTCTTATTAAACCGGACTTAATTTCAACAACCGGCTGATAAAAAAGAATAAACTCATTGTTAATAATAGCCTGCTTCAAATCTTTTTCAAGCAGCAAGCTCTTTTTCAGGTATTCATCCATTGCTGAGTCATAGAAATGAGTCGATGAAGAACCCTCTTCCTTCGCTTTGTACATTGCCATATCAGCGTGCTTCAGAACTTCAATAAAACTTTCATCCTGATGCGGAAAAATTGAAGCTCCAATGCTTGTGCTCGTATGAATCACATTTCCTTCAATGTCAAAAGGAGTAATCAGCGCCTCATGAATTTTATCCGCGACCATTTTTGTAAAACTTACAGCATGATGCGTATCATTTGAAAGTTCCGGCAGCAGAACAACAAACTCATCTCCACCGATTCTAGCCACAGTATCTTCTTCGCGGATTACGCTGAAAAGTCTGCCGGCGACCTTCTTTAGCAGAACATCACCTATCTGATGACCAAGCGTGTCATTAATTGTTTTAAAGCGATTCAAATCAAGAAAAAGGAGTGCTCCCTTGTGATCATGACGCCGAGACTGTTTTACCGCCATTTTTAGCCGGTCAAGAAGAAGGTCACGGTTAGGCAGCTGAGTCAGGCTGTCATGATACGCCTGGTACTCGATTTTTTCTTCAACTTTATGCTTTTCTGTTAAATCCTCGACAATACCGACACCGCCCGTAATGTTTCCGATTTTATCGTAAATCGGCGCAGTCTGCAGACCAATCCATAAAACTGAATCAGATAGTTTTGTATGATATTCTCCTTCGTATTTACCGATTGTACCATTGAAAACAGACGATATAGCCGGCATCAGGCGCATATCCTTTAATGTCAGCAGATTTAATCCAATAAGCTTTTCCTTGGCTGATTTTAAAATTGACGCGAAATATTCATTGCATTCTATTATCAGATATTCAGAATTATAATAAAATATGCCGATTGGAGCTTCGTTGAAAATCGCAGAAAATCTTGTTTCACTTATCCTCAGCTCATTGCGGGCAGTTTCAAATTTAATTTTAGTTTTAAATCCGTCTTCAATTACACGACTTTGCCGGACAGCGGAAACAAGCAGCATTAAAAAAAATGTACAGCATATAATCGCTATCGCGTAACTTATTAGTGTATTCAAAACCAAAAACCGCAGACAAAGAGGAAAAATCAAAGACGCGGTATAAATCACGAAAAAACTTTTTTTCACGGTTAACGACGCGAGACTTCCAGCCGACATTCCGGCAATTACGAACACCACAAACATCTGATACTCAATACCGGTTTCAGGAAACAGAAAAACGGGAATCATACCCCAGCATATTGAATTTAAAATCACGCCGCTGTAGGCAAAAATCAGCCAATACCTGTTTGAATGAAACATCTTTTCTTTCTCAAATTTTCGTTTAATGAAAATGCGGTATAAAATTATTAGAGCGTTAGAAAGAAACCAAATAGAATTGATCACGATGCCTATTTTTATTGACATTATTGCTGCGAATATTAAACCGTTTAATAAATTGCCAATAACCGAATAACTGGTAAGGGCATAATAAGCTTTAATTTTTTCCGAAGAAACAGCTTCTTTAAAAGCTGGATTTTCATCAATATTTTTATCATCAATAAATGGCATTTTAATACTCTACTTTATAGAACAGTCAATGTCAAATCATATATTTGAATACATTATGTTTACCAAAAGCGGTTGGCATATTTATGTGGATGTGGATGGGATAGTTAATGGTTAGTTGTTAGTGGATGGGAATGTGTATGTGTATGTGTATGTGTATGTGT
>JBFZEW010000316.1:0-2744 GCA_041306665.1 Spirochaetota bacterium
GCACATAATATTCAAGAATTTTAGAACAGCAGGATGTTCTGACATCTTTAGTGGAAAAGTTATCCTTAATTGCTAAAGTTATTCCGTCAAATTGCGATTTTGCTGAATTCGCAGAACGTCGTTTATCGGATTCAGCCGCGTCTTTCAGTAATTTTTCGGGATTAAAGGTAACATAAGCATTGATATCTTTATTATGAGACTGTATTCTGTTAATGTAACTTTGCGCTATTTCAACTGACGATGTCTGTTTATTTTCAAGCATCTGGGACAGTTCAATCATTGATTTTTTGATAAGCATTGCATCCTCCGGGGTAAATTTGTCTTTTCCAATCAGGAATTTTATTACAAAACAGCTCTTCATCATGGTCAACATTTTTTTTATTATCATAAATATTTATTGACTTCAGGAGATAAAAACCGGTATTTATTACAAAATACATGTTTTTGATGAAATTTATAATTTTCATCGGAAACAAATCCTGCATTTGAGAGTCATAAGTTTACTGAACAACAGTCAAAATTATTCCGGAGAGAAAAATGAAAAGAAAATATTTTACAATTTTAATAACCAGTTTTGTTATTATTTTAAGTTTCAGCTGCGCGAGCAAATCAGAAGGACTAGTCCGAGAAGACGTAAAACCTCTGATAAACGCGTTTTTAAACGCTCATGTATCGGAAAACCAATTCAACGATAAAATCAGTGAAAGAACACTTGAAAATCTAATCGTCGCGCTTGATCCAATGAAAATGTTTTTCATGCAACAGGACATCGCGGAGTTTGAAAAATATAAAACATCGCTGGATGATGATTTTAAATCTGAAAATTACGATTTTCTTGAACTAATCACAAAACGTTACATGAAACGCTTTGGCGAAAGAATGACGCTTCTGGCGGAACTTTTAAAATTAAAATACGATTTCACTGTCGATGAATATCTTGACATTGATACAGAGGAAATTTCATATTCAAAAACTGATGATGAAATAACCGAAAGATGGCGCAAATACATAAAATTTCAAATGCTTAACTATGTGAATGTCGGCAAGTCAGACGATGAAGCTAAAGATAAAATACGCAAAAGATATGACATTACCGAGAAAGACGTAAAAGCGCAGAATGATTCGGACATGTACGCGAATTACGTAAATGCCGTCGCAATGTCTCTTGATCCGCACACAAGCTACATGACTCCCGAAGAAAATCAGGACTTTCAAATTTCAATGGAGCTTAAACTTTCAGGAATCGGAGCAGTCCTTCGAAGCGAAGATGGATTCATATTCGTTGAATCAATAATTCAGGGCGGTCCTGTTTCAAGAATGAATGCGGATGAAACCGTCAAAGTAAACGATAAAATTATCGCGGTCGCACAGGGTGATGATGAACCCGTCGATGTGGTAGACATGCTTCTTCGAGACGCGGTAAAAATGATCCGCGGCAAAAAAGGAACAACCGTAAAACTCACAATAATACGATCATATCCCGAATCAAATTCACAACAGAGACTTGTAATTCCTGTTGTCCGCGATGAAGTTGTACTTGAAACAGAAGCAACGCGATATGAAACATATAAATATGATAAAGACCTTAACATTGGATACATCAATCTTCCGTCATTTTACTCTCCAATGAACGAAAAAGATCCTGACGCAAGAAGTTCAGCAAGCGACATGAAGAAAGCAATTGTTGAATTGAAAAAGAAAAACATTACTTCGCTTGTACTTGACTTAAGAGGTAATCCCGGAGGTTCGCTTCAGGAGGCAGTTGAAATCGCGGGTCTCTTCATTAAGACGGGACCGATACTGATGGTCAAAGATGCACGCTCTGTAAGTTCCTATCCCGACACAGATCCAACAGTACAGTGGGACGGCCCGCTAATTGTATTGATAGACGGTTTCAGCGCGAGCGCATCAGAAATTTTCGCGGGTGCAATGCGTGACTACAACAGAGCTCTAATAATCGGATCAAGCCCGACATTCGGGAAAGGATCGGTTCAGACATATCAGGATCTACGCAATAAAGGAGCTCTAAAAGTTACAATTCAGATATTTTATCAGCCTGATGGAACATCGAACAATAATATCGGCATCAAACCGCACATCACAATTCCAAGCTATTCGCAGATTTATGATTACAGTGAAAACAAACTGAAATATAATCTCGACTGGAAACCTGTTCCAAAAGCTGAATTCATGTCATATGATAAAAAATATATTTCTCCGCTGATGATCGCATCACTCAAGAAAAAAGCGGAAACAAGAATTAAAGCCGATTCAAAATTCATTAAACTGAATGAAGACATATTGAAATACAGGGAACAATATAACACTAAAAAAATCAGCTTGAAAAAAGATTCGCAGGATGATATAAATAAAAGCAAGAAGAGACAGGATGAATTGGAAAAGACCCGAGGAAACACTGGTAAAGATGCTCCTGTCATTAATCTGGAAAACGACATTTTCCTAAAAGAAGTTTTTAACGTAACAAGCGATTATTCAAAATACATGACGAAATAACCGGAGAATAAGATGGCAATGACGAATGCAAAAAATTCAAGAAGGAAAACTTCTGCATCAAAAAGCAGACTGCCCTATGTTTCTGTAATATTACCGGTTTTCAACGAAGAGGAGAATATCAATCTTCAGTATTCCAAAATAATTGAAGCGTTGAAACCTCTAAAAAAATCCTATGAAGTTATATTCATTGATGACGGAAGCAAGGACAAATCTTATGAGCTTCTTGTGAA
>JBFZEW010000317.1:0-3575 GCA_041306665.1 Spirochaetota bacterium
TGCAGTAAAAGCGGTTGAAGATCACAAGAAAAAATACAAAACTGATCCGGGCGCATTTTATCTTAATGCGTATTCTGCGGCTCTTGCAATCGTAAACGCGATTGACAAAGCTGATTCTACTGATTATGCTAAAGTTAATGCTGCTCTTAAAAATGAATATGTAGAAACTCCTCTGGGCAAAATTAAATTTGACGGAAGAGGCGACGCAATCGGTGTAGGTTTCTCTGTTTACCAGGTTAAAAACGGAGCTTTCGTAGAGCTTAAGTAATACAAAAAAGCGGGAGGAATTTCCTCCCGCCAATATTGGAGTTAATGATGTTTTTAGAATATTTTATAAGTCTTCTTTTAGGCGGTCTGGCAAAAGGAAGTATATACGCGCTTATCGCGCTTGGATACACGATGGTTTACGGCATTATTCAGCTTATAAATTTCGCTCACGGTGAAATATACATGATCGGAGCGTTTACGGCGTTGATTATTTCCACCGTTATAACATATACAATGCCTGATACTGTGTTCGTCGTTAACGCAGGATTATCTTTTGCAGGAGCAATTATATTTGCATCAGCGTACGGTTACACAATGGAAAAAATCGCATATAAACCTTTACGGAACGCGCCGCGTCTTTCCGCGTTGATCAGCGCGATAGGCATGTCGATTCTGCTTCAGAATTATGTTCTGCTCGCGCAGACATCTGATTTTCTTCCGTTCCCGTCTCTTGTACCCAATATTAAATTTTTAGAGCCGATAGAACATATTGTAAGCTCAAACCAGATAGTTATTATTGTTACAACAATTATTGTAATGATTCTGCTGACATTTCTTATTAAATTCACGCGCATTGGAAAAGCGATGAGAGCGACTGCTCAGGACAAAACAATGGCGCAGTTGATAGGAATTAATGTTGATAAAATTATCGCAATAACTTTTGTAATCGGTTCTTCAACGGCAGCTCTTGGCGGAGTTCTGATCAGTTCGAATATTGGACAGATTAATTATTACATTGGATTCATCGCAGGCATTAAAGCGTTTGTAGCAGCGGTACTTGGCGGCATAGGAAGCATTCCGGGCGCGGTTGTCGGCAGCCTGATTCTTGGCCTTACTGAAAGTTTCGGCAGCGGATATATTTCCAGCGACTACGAAGACGCATTCGCATTTATTTTTCTGATCATAATTCTGATTTTCAAACCTGAAGGAATTTTAGGCAGAAAAGACAGTCAAAAAGTATAAGGAATCGGAATCTTTTTATGAATACAAAAAAATTATATAATTATATAACAGGTCGGTTCGGGGAAAAATTCGGCAAAATAATATATGAATTTATACTATCAACAACAGTATCTGTTTGGTTCATGTTTTTGACTTTTCCGATAATGGTAGTAAAAGTAAATACAATTGAACAAACAATTATCTGGCGTTGGAAAAACCTGATTTACGTAGCGCTTGCCGCTTTTTTTCTTTCCTTTCTGTGGAGAAAAGCTCTCGCGTATAAAGCGTTGAAAGCGAAGAAAGATGAAGGAACTAAAAAATCATTCAGTCTTTCGGAAGGAATATACTCTCTAACGGAATCCAAATTTTACTTTCCATCATTAGGCGCGCTGGTTTTAATTTTTGCAACTATTCCGCTATTCTCGAGCTTATATCAGACAACAGTTCTTTCGACTGCACTGATATATGTAATGTTAGGCCTCGGGCTTAACATTGTTGTCGGTTTGGGCGGACTTTTAAATTTAGGTTATGTTGCATTTTACATTGTCGGCGCATATTCCTACGCGATGCTGAATACTCATTTCGGCCTCAGCTTTTGGATCGCGCTTCCGATTGGAGCATTGCTCAGCACGCTGTTCGGTATTCTTCTTGCGTTTCCGATTTTGCGTCTGCGCGGTGATTATCTCGCGATCGTTACTCTTGCTTTCGCCGAAATAACAAGACTTGTTCTTCAAAACGAAGGAGATATTTTCGGCGGTCCGAGCGGAATAAATAACATCGCAGCGCCGTCCTTTTTCGGCTTGCAATTCGGATTGAGCGGTAAAACAATTTTAATGTACTACATAATTCTTATAATGACTGTATTTACGATATTTGTAATATTCCGGCTTGAAAATTCCCGTATCGGCCGTGCATGGCAGGCTTTACGCGAAGATGAAATCGCGACTAAATCAATGGGAATAAATGTACCGTTAACAAAACTCACTTCATTCGCGCTCGGCGCGACATGGGCAGGTTTCGCTGGAGTTTTATTCTCAGCGAAAACAGCATTCATAAATCCCGACAGTTTCACGATTTGGGAATCCGTGATAATTCTGTGTTTCGTCGTTCTTGGAGGAATGGGTTCGATACTCGGCGTTTCACTTGCGGCACTGATTCTATATATTCTTCCGGAATCATTAAGAGCATTCGCGCAGTACAGAATGCTTGTATATGGAATTTCTCTTGTACTGATGATGATTTTCAGACAGGGCGGAATTATTGACGTAAAACGCAAACATTATAAACTGCCTGACAATATTTAACCTGATTGAAGGAATGAAATAAAATGACACATGTACTTGAAGTAAATAATTTAAGTAAACATTTCGGCGGTCTCAAGGCTGTTGACGACGTAAGTCTCAAGGTTGAAAGAAATCAGATTGTCGCCCTTATTGGTCCAAATGGCGCGGGTAAAACGACTTTCTTTAACTGTGTAACTGGAATGTATAAACCGACTTCGGGCGAAATATTTATTCCATCAGAAGCGTACCGGGATAAAAACATTACCGGTGAAGGTCACAGGACAAAAGCAATACAAGGACTGAATCCTCACGTGATTACTGAATGCGGCATCGCGCGTACTTTTCAAAATATCAGACTTTTTCAGAACATGACTGTTCTTGAAAATATAATGATCGGCCGGCATTGCCGGTTAAGTACGGGAATTATCGGAGCGATCTTCCGTACAAAAAAATCCCGTCTGGAAGAATCTGAGCTTGTTCATGACAGCCATGAAATATTAAAGAAAATTGGTCTCGAAAAATACGCGAATGAATTCGCTAAAAATCTTCCATATGGAGCCCAGCGCAAGCTCGAAATAGCGCGGGCGCTCGCAACGGATCCTTTTTTACTGCTGCTTGATGAACCCGCGGCTGGAATGAATCCTCAGGAAACAAAAGAACTTGACGGTCTGATTGTACGTCTGCGCGACAGTGAAGATTTATCCATTCTGCTGATTGAACATGACATGAACCTTGTAATGAGTCTGGCTGAAAATATTTATGTAATGGATTATGGTAAACTGATTGCTCAGGGAACTCCACAGCAGATTAAATCAGATAAAAAAGTTATCGAAGCATATCTTGGAGAGGAAATCGATGCTTAAACTTGAAAATATAAATACATTTTATGGAAACATTCACGCGCTGAAAGGCGTTGATATTGAGATAAACAAAGGTGAAATTGTAACTTTAATCGGCGCCAATGGCGCAGGAAAATCAACTACTCTCATGTCAATTTCAGGCGTTGTACCGCCGAAGAACGGAGTAATTAAATTTAAAAATGAAATTATTTCAAATAAAAATCCTGATGAAATTGTGCAAATG
>JBFZEW010000318.1:0-9155 GCA_041306665.1 Spirochaetota bacterium
ATGTCATATTCCCTGCTTACGAGATTATTCAAATATTCTCTTCCGCATAAAATTTCGGTATTCGGAAATTTATTTTTCAACTCGTCATACGCCTGACTTTTAAGATGAATTTCATCGGTAATAACCGCGATTTCAGGAGAATACTTTTTAATTTGACTGCAAAAAAGATCAAGATTGCTGTTGCAGGAAATCGCTTTGACGCTGAAATCATCTCTGAATTCATCGACAACTTTTAAAGCTGAAGTACCTATCGATCCTGTTGAACCGAGAATCGCGAGTGTTTTTTTCATGTAAAATTACACGCCCCGGAGTTTAAGGTAATAATAAAAAACAGGAAACGCGAAAATCAATGCGTCGAAAACATCCCACATTCCTCCGTGTCCCGGAATAATTGTCCCTGAATCTTTAATTCCGGCATCGCGCTTGATGGCTGATTCAATTAAATCTCCGGTGTTTCCAGCAAGACTTAAAATAAAACCCAGGAATGCGGCTTCGAATTTAGTAAACAATTCAAGATCACAAAATGTAATAAGAACCTCATTTCCAATCATCATTGAAAGTATTCCGAAAAGAATTCCGGAAAAATATCCTTCCCATGATTTATTCGGAGATACCTCGAATCCGACTTTGTGTTTCCCGAAAAGAATTCCTCCGAAATACGCGAAGCTGTCATTCAGCATTATCACTACATGGAGAAGAATTATATAATACACACCGTTAGGAAGTGCTTTCATTAAAATGATGTGAGAAAAACCTATTACGATGTAAAATAATCCGAAAAGAGAAACTGAAATTGAAAAAATACCTCCTTCAAGAGGACGGCGCCAAACCTGGATGATCATTACTATGATCAGAAAAAGAGCCAATATTCCAATCATTGGCCTGACATCATACGACGCGAAAAATTTATTGTATCCGTTTATATTTCCGTATGCGTACATATACATGAAAATATTTATCGTGACAGCGGCAAGAACACCAGGGAGAAAAAACGGTTTTCCTGATTCTTTCGCTGACGCAATCTGATAAAATTCAATGAGGCAAAAAACAGAAATTATTATCGACGCGATAAGAACAGGAATAGACATGAAGCTTCCCGTATAAAAAAAGAGAACATAAACCGGCAGCAGAATAATCGCGCTTATGATTCTTTTTACTGCATTATTCAAATTTGAACTCATATCCCACCGTACCTTCTGTTTCTTTTCTGATATTCAATTACAGCATTTAACAGGTCTTTCCGGCTGAAATCCGGCCATAGAACATTTGTGAATATCAATTCAGCGTATGCGATCTGACAAAGTAAAAAATTACTTATCCTATGTTCACCTGAAGTTCTGATCATTGAATCAACAGGCGGAAGTCCGTTCGTATAAAGATTTTTTTCAATTTTTGCCATTGTAATTTTTTCATTATCTTTTCTGCTATCAAGCCATTTGTTCACGCTGTCAGTTATTTCCTGCTGAGACCCGTAATTTAGGCAGAAGTTAAGCACAATGTTTTTATTTTTTTTAGTAATTTCAACGGCATTCTCAATTCTTTCTTTAACAGCTTTCGGAAGCTTCTTCAAACTGCCGGAATGATGAACTCTGGCGCCTTTTTCAATCATTATTGGAAGTTTTGTATCAAAAAATTCGATCATTAAATTCCACAGAGCGTTAATCTCTGACGCCGGACGCGACCAATTTTCAGTTGAAAACGCATAAAACGAAACGCATTTAATATTCAGCAGTAGCGCGTCATCCATGAGTCTTTCGATCGAAACAGCACCAGCTCGATGTCCTTCTGCCCTTTCAAGGCCTCTTTTCTTCGCCCATCTTCCGTTTCCATCCATTATAATTGCAACATGACCCGGAACTCTTTTTCTGTCTATCGCCGAAAGAAGTTTATCCATGTTAAACGCTCATGATTTCCTTTTCTTTGTTGTCCATCATTTTCTGAGCTTTTTCAATAAACTGATCCGTTGTTTTCTGTATTTTATCCTGCGACTGTTTCATTTCATCTTCTGATATAGTTTTATCTTTTTCAAGCTTCTTTGCAGCGTCATTACCGTCTCTGCGTATGTTTCTCACAGCAACTTTACATTCTTCAGTTTTATTTTTTGCGAACTTAACAAGTTCTTTACGGCGTTCTTCCGTAAGCTCAGGAATCTGGATTCTTATTATATTTCCGTCATTATTCGGGTTTAACGATAAATCAGATTTCAATATGGCTTTTTCAATTTCGCCTAAATTGCTTTTATCCCATGGCTGAATAACTAGCAGGCGCGGTTCAGGACATGATACTGTCGCAACCTGAGTGACAGGCATTTGCGAACCATATACGTTAACTGTAAGTGAATCAAGAATCGCAGGATTCGCTCTTCCTGTTCTAATTCCTGCGAAATCTTTTTCAAGCGTCTTGATGCTTTTATCCATTCGGGATTCAACATCTTTGTAAATTCCGTTCAACATAACATTCCTCTTTAACTGATTATTGTTCCTATTTTTTCACCATTAAGTACATCTCTGATGGAATTTTCTCTAAAAAGATCAAATATAACAATCGGCATTTTATTGTCCATGCACAATGAAATGGCAGTTAAATCCATTACTCTAAGTTTTTTCTCAATAACTTCCTGATAAGATATTTTGTCAATTTTAACCGCATCACTGTGCAGCATTGGATCTTTATCATAAACTCCGTCAACTTTCGTTGCTTTCATTAAAAATTCAGCACCGATTTCAATTGCCCGCAAGCTTGCAGCAGTATCTGTCGTGAAAAATGGATTTCCAGTTCCGGCTGCTAATATTATTACCCTATTTTTTTCAAGATGTCTTATTGCTCTGCGTCTAATGTATGGTTCAGCGACCTGTCTCATTTCAATCGCGGTAAGTACTCTTGTCTGAACGCCTATCTGTTCAAGAGCGTCTTGCATTGCAAGAGCGTTAATTACAGTGGCAAGCATGCCCATGTAATCACCCTGAGTTCTTTCCATTCCGAGTGATTCACCGAGCGTTCCTCTGAAAATATTGCCCCCGCCGATAACGAGGGCAATTTCAACTCCCGTGTCATGAGCTTCTTTGATTTCCACAGCAAGCCGTTTTACAATGTCGGGATTGATACCGTTTTTCATTGACCCGGCAAGTGCTTCGCCGCTCAACTTTATCATTATTCTTCTGCTTTTTTTCTGTGGATCATTCATTTTAAGCTCCTACTTGAAGTCTCACGAATTTAACTACTTTTATTTCGCTTCCGACTTTTGTGCTGAATTCTTTCACAACATCGGATATTTTCTTATTTGAATCTTTGATATAAACCTGATCAATCAAACATACATCGGAAAAGAATTTTTTGACTTTTCCTTCAACGATTTTTTCAAGTACATTTGCAGGTTTTCCTGAATCTTTCATCTGCTCTAAATAAATTTCTTTTTCCTTCGCGATAATTTCCGCAGGAATTTCTGATGAATCAAGATACTGCGGCATTGCGGCAGCTGCCTGCATTGCAAGTTCCTTACCAAGCTCTTCGACTTCAGGTTTTGCACCGGCTGCTGTTTCAAGCTGAATCACAACACCGATTTTATTGTTACTATGAACATAACTTGCAAATACAGTATTTGCATTCCCTTTAAGCTGAACAAATTTTCCGATTCCCATGTTCTCGCCGATTGTACCGATTGAACTTTTAACAATTTCTTCAACAGAAGCAGGAACTTCAGTTTTTGACGCATCTTCTTTTTCAATTGCGTCAAGAAGCTGCTGCGACAGTTTTTTAAAATTATCGTTTTTTGCGACAAAGTCGGTTTCACAGTTTACTTCAAGAAGTATCGCTCTGTCTGCTGATTTTCTCACAGCAATAAGACCTTCTTTTGCTTCTCTGCCTGCTTTTTTATTCGCAGCTGCGAGTCCTTTTTTTCTTAAAAACTCGGTCGCTTTTTCCATGTCGCCATTAGTTTCTGTAAGCGCTTTTTTACAATCAAGCATACCAGCTTGAGTTCTTTCGCGCAGCTCTTTTATCATTTCTGATGTAATATCTGCCATTATTATCTCCTTATTTTATAAAGGTGCGAATAAGACATTTGTCTTATTCAGCATCATCAACAGCAACAACTTTGTCAACCGCTGCCACAACAATAGCAGGATCAAGTGCATCGTCACCTTCTTCAAATTCCGTCTGACCGCCGGACTGTCCGTCTTCAACCGCTTTCGCCATTACTTCAAGGAAAAGCGCGATTGCTCTTATTGCATCATCATTTCCCGGAATAGGGAAATCAATTTCTTCAGGATTACAGTTTGTATCAACAACAGCAAAAATAGGTATGTTAAGCGTTCTTGCTTCATTAATAGCAATTGTTTCTCTTTTAGGGTCAATGATGAAAATAGCGTCAGGAAGCTTTTTCATTTCAGCAATACCGGAGAATATTTTCTCTTTTTTTGCAAGTTCTCTTGCAAGCTCTAGTCTTTCTTTTTTAGTTTCAGCATCCCAGTTGTCTGTTTCTGCCATTTTACGAAGGTCTTTAAGTCTTTTCACCGACGCGGATACTGTTTTAAAATTTGTTAAAAATCCGCCAAGCCATCTTTCGGAAACATAGTACATGCCGCATTTTTCAGCATATTCCTTAATTGCTCCCTGTGCCTGTTTTTTTGTTCCTACGAAAAGAATCTTACCGTCATTCCCTGCGATTTCTCTCATTGCAGTGTAAGCGATTTTAAGCCTCTGCATTGTTTTCTGGAGGTCAATGATATGAATACCATTTCTCGCAGTAAAAATAAATTGATCCATTTTCGGATTCCATCTTCGAGTCTGGTGACCAAAATGTACACCTGATTCAAGAAGAGCTTTCATTGATGTAACAGCCAAAGCAGTTACCCCCTTATTGATAAATTTTAAATTACGGATTTCCCGCAAACAAATTTATCCCGCTCATGTTCCCTAGATTATAAAAAGAATGGGTGCAATCAGGATAACTCCTGATTTCCATCGTTTACCAGGGGTAAACGGGATAGCTGCAAGCGCAGCCGGTTAATTTAATAACCTTAAATTTTTATATAGATAAGAAATCCGGCAATACAGCCAATAATTGCGGAAATACTTAATCTCAGTTTTACAAATACGACATTTATGTCAAAAGAAACAGCTTCAGTCAAATTTACAGTAATTACCTTTGCGGCCGGAAACATACTGACGATCAGGCTTCCAAGAGCATGCCCTAAAACCGCTCCGACAATCAGAAATACGATAAAGAATCCTAAATTTGACTTTTCAAATGTCATACTTAGACAAATCAATTATTATATCTTTTTTGTCAACACGTTTTTACAAAATTCCGCCGCAGACTGCTTCGATAATCACGTCGGAAATAAGTATCTTTGAATCCGGAATTTTAAATACAACATTAGCTCCGTCACCTGTCTTTTCAATTCCGCCAAGTGAAATCTGCGTGCTGAAAACATTTCCGGTGTCGGAAATAATATCACTGTTAAAGAGCTCTGAATATCTTAACAGGGAGAGTCCCTGTCTAAGCCGAAGCGATGTCATTATATACTCAACTTTCGCATCGCGTTCGCAGCGGATATCTTTTATTTCCGAAAAATCCCCGTTGATAAATTTATCTGCGTCATTAGCGTAACTCCATCTTTCATTGCCCATGAAAGAATGCGCAGAAGGACCGAATGCCGCGTATTCCTCAAAATTCCAATATTTCAGATTATGCCGTGATTCAAAACCTTTCAGGCAAAAATTAGAAATTTCATAATGATGATAATTATTCTCTTCAAGAATTATTTTAACTTTAAGATAAACATCCGCCTGATTCGCATCATGATTTTCGGTCATTTCAAAACGGGAAAATAACGGCGTGTTTTTTTCTACTGAAAGCAGATAGACAGAAAAATGCTTCGGTTTCGCGTTAATTAAAGTTTGAATTTCATTTTCTACAATGCCGCAGGCGGCCTCGTTCACGCCGGAAATGTAATCCAATGAAATGTTAAGATCTGAATGCGCTTTAACAATGTTCAGAAAGTTTTCATCGGCAAACCCTCCGTTTCTGCCGATAAATTTATAAACATCTTTATTCAATGTCTGTACGCCAATGCTGAATCTGTTGAATCCCATGGCTGTTTTACATATAAAAAAATCATCGCTAATGTCGATCGGATTACTTTCGATTGAAATTTCCGCGTTCAACGAGACATCAATATTATCTTTTACCGCAGTCATGATTTTTTTAAGCTGTTCATTTTTTAACAATGACGGAGTACCGCCGCCGAAATATATTGTATCGGCAGTGTAATTTTTGAGTATGGAAGATTTTAAATTAATACTTTCAATAAGAGCATTGACATATTTATCAGCAACATCTTCGTCATATTTTATTGAATAGAAATTGCAGTAATCACATTTTTTTCTGCAAAACGGGACATGGATATAAATTCCAAGATTCTTCATTTTGTTCGAACGAAACCAAGATCCAGATCTGCATTTTCACCTGGAATGATTTTTCCGGACATGTAATCCGCCAGAGCATTATAAACTTCAGGCGTGTTCCCGAATGTAAACATGACAGGCGGCAAATCCATTCTTCCGGTCAAGTCATAGGGATTTTGCGTTGAAATCAGTCTGATTTCAACATTCGGTTTTGTTTTCTGCAGACCGATCAACATATTTAAAACTGAATCTTGATATCTATCGGCAAAGTAAAAAACGCGCTGTTTATCGGTTGAAGATTTTAGTTTAGCTATTAATTCACTTTTTTTAACATATTCGATATTTTCAACATTCAAATGAGTTACATCATTATCATTTCCGCTAAAATACACTTTTTCATCTTTTTCAGCCGCGAACAGTTTCCCTTTGGAATTATAAAAAATTCCTTTTCTGGTAATCTGCCTGTTGATCTGCGCGGCAGTATATAATTCTTTTTTATTTTTTTCCGATAGTTCATAATTTCTGAATTGAATTTTCAATTTTTCGGCATCATAATTTGCGATGTTGAAATTAAGTTTTGCCCTGATGATTTTGCGCGCGGAAACGTTTATTCTTTCTTCCGACAGCTGGCCATTTTTATACGCGTCAATCAAAGCCGCATATATTTTTTCAAGTGAAGAACTGAATGTCGTAAAGAGAAGAACATCAACTCCCGCATTGACAGCACGCAGAGCTGCGTCGCCAGCATCAATATTTTTGCCAATTGCGCCCATTTCAAGATCATCTGTCATTATGATCCCGTCGAATTTTAATTCTGTCTGAAGAATTTCAGTTAGAAAATACGGAGATAATGTCGCGGGAATGTCACTACCGGTAATTTCAGGAAATGAAATATGCGCGGACATTACGCCCGCGACTCCGCTTTCGATCGCAGATTGAAAAGGAAGAAATTCATTTTCACGGAGATAATCAATTGAGTGATTCACTTGCGGCAGAGTTTTATGAGAATCTTTCGATGTGTCGCCATGCCCTGGAAAATGTTTCGCAACAGCAATACAGTTTGATTTTTGAATTCCTTTAATGTACGCCGAGCCCATTGCGGAAACAATATTTTTATTCGACCCGAATGAACGAGTATTGATTACAGGATTATCAGGATTACTGTTTATATCAACATCGGGAGTTAAATTCATGTTTACTCCGACGCTGCGAAGCTCCATACCTGTAATTCGTCCGACAGCGTACGCAAGTTTTTCATCATTCGCCGCGCCGATTGCCATGTTGCCTGGGAAAAGAGTAACACCGTCTGTAATGCGTCTAACCTTCCCGCCTTCCTGATCAGTTGAAATAAAAAGCGGCGGAATATCATTTAAAGCTGCTTCATTCTGCATTTCAGAAATGAAAATTTTAAGCTGAGTAATATTTTCAATGTTGAAGCCGAAAAGTATAATTCCGCCGGGTCTGTATTTTTTAATCAGCTCCGCTGAACTTTCAGTCATTTCAGTGCCGGGAAATCCAAACATCAGCATCTGCCCGATTTTGTCTTCAACAGTCATTGCAGCGAGAATATTTTCCGTATAATCAGTTTTTCTGAATGCACAGGAAATCAGCATAACTGACATCAATGAAGTTACAAGCGCTCTTATCAATATTCTATTTCTTTTCATAATAATCCTTTAACACTTAATAAACAGAGTACGTATTTATTTCAACAATAAATTTTGCGCTGTTTTATCAATAAAATTTATAAATTTTTTTATCATGATATTAGCAATTAGCGATAAAACTTAATTTTGCGGAATAAACTATTGCAGTTTGATATCATTAAGAATACCTGCTGTTCAGGCATTCTTAATACATGTGAAAGTTTAAAAATTACGTTTTTAAACTTTCCTTGCTGATATAAGGTAACTTCTTTAAACCAGCATTTTGATATTCTCGTGCCTGTACAAGTATTAAATAAAACCAGTATTTACAATTTTTGAAAAAAATGTAAATACTGGTTTTGGGAAGTGCCCATAAGTACTAATTTTAAAAAGTACCTATGAATTAAGATTTAAAAGCAATTTATTCCACAGCCTGTTTTTTCAAGAATTTTTTTTGCTTCTTTTTTCTGTTCATCAGTCAGGATATTTAAAATTTCAGCAATCTTTTCAGAATAATAGACCGCCATTTCATCACGCTGCACAGAATTTTTATCAATAACATTTTTAACATCGTCTTTTGTTACAGATTTTTTATCAAGCAGAGAAATTGCCTCTTCCATTGAGTTTCTATGAAGTTTGACTAAATCATAAGTTTTGCCATGCAAATCATTCATAATATCTTCAATTTTATCCTGCTGATCTTTTGACAAATCAAGTTCATTCGCGATGAAGCTCATCCTCCTGTCATTATTGCCGCGCATGAATATTCCTTGTTTCATGCCGCCTCTATCGCTGAACCAATTCTCACGACCGCCCATTCTGCCGCGCTGATTATCTTGAAATGCATTCATTTCACCTCCATGCATTCGTGAAAATCTGAAATTATCACCTGCAAACCGGCCGAAACCGCCGAATGCCAAATAACCGATCAATAAACCGGCTACTAGAATTCCGGTGCCTGCTGCTGAAAAAATCAGAAACTTTTTTGTGTTGTCTTTCATTGTTATTACCTCTTTTAATTATTTATACAATGAATATCATCTTAATATGTAATAAGATTATTGCATATTGTTACAAAATGTAACAATATAGAATTTTTTA
>JBFZEW010000319.1:0-3520 GCA_041306665.1 Spirochaetota bacterium
CCAATGTCGTTGAATTTTGATGAAATGAAATTTCTTCGGCGCGTATATTCAGCCTGCATTTTCGCGACATCTTTTTCGCCGCTTTCGAGCGCTTCAATTGCCGCGTACTGCGCTATCGAAGGCGCGCAAAGAGCAGTGTATTGATGAATTTTCAGCATTTCAGAAATTATATTTTCCGGACCCGCGGCATAACCTAAGCGCCATCCAGTCATAGCGTGAGATTTGGAAAAACCGTTGAGATATATTGTTCTTTCTTTCATTCCCGGAATGGAAATTATCGATTCATGTTTATGTTCATAGGAAATTGAACTGTATATTTCGTCTGACAGGACGATCAAATCGTTTCGAATGGCGATTTCCGAAATTTCTTTCATGATGTCGCGGTTAATATTCGTACCAGTCGGGTTTGAAGGATAATTTAGAATAATCGCTTTTGTTTTGGATGTGATAGCTTTTTTTAAACGCTCGGGATTAATCTGGAAGTTCTCTTTTTTAAAAGTCGGTATTTTAACCGGGATGCCATAGGTCAGTGAAATATTCGCGGCGTATGACACATAGCATGGTTCGAAAATTATGATCTCATCGCCTGGATTGATAAGAGCGCGCAGAGCAAGATCAAGCGCCTGGCTTACGCCGACCGTGATAATGATTTCAGTGTCCGGATTATATTTTACACCGCTTATTTTGTGAATGTTTTCAGTCAAAAGTGAGCAAAGTTTCGGAAGACCCCGGTTGGAAGTGTAGTGAGTGTAGCCGTCTTTAATGGCGTAAATTCCCTGATCAGAAATTTTCCAGGGAGTGACAAAATCGGGTTCACCGACGCCGAGTGAAATGCATCCCGGGGTTGAAGATACAATGTCAAAAAATTTTCTTATTCCAGAAGGCGCAATGCCGTTGACTGCGTCGGATGTATATTTTTTCAATTAGTTAATGTCCTTAAAAGTTTCAAAAAATTTTGATTTTGTTTTATCACGGAAGTTGTCGGAATCTTTTTTTAATTCATCAGGATCGAGTTCCTTTATTTTTTTAATGCTGTCCTTGGTGACTGTTTCGATGTTTCCGCGGTTGTATACGTAATATCCGCCGATAAATATGATGATTATCGCGAGAATAATTATCAGCTTCATTTTTTTAATTAAATATCCGACTAAAAAAGCGGACGCGACCACCGCTGCGACTCCGATTGCCGGATTGTTATAGAGATAGTCTAAAAATATATTTATATATGGCATCATTTTTTCATGAACCCGCTGTATAAACTTAATTTTCTGATAACAAACTGTTTAGAAAACTCATTCTCAAAAATGCCAGAATTTTCAAGCGTTCTTTTATAAATATCGGTTATTTTCCCGCTGTTTCTTTTTAAAAAAAACATTTTATTCTCAATAATTGATTTTTTAAGAATAAAGAGAGAGTTGTTGAAAATTACGCAGAAACGATTTCTGTCAGCGGCAAAACGGGCGTCCTCACCTTCTACTGGCGCTGTAAAAAATGATGAATTACTCGTGTTGTAGACGCATAATGTGCTTTCTTTTAAAAAGGTAATAAGACCGGTTTTTAAACTGTATATTATATTTGTATTCATGGAGGCAGAGCCAATTTCACGTCTTGTTCTGTTCATTGTGTTGAAAACTTCAACTCTGTAAAATGCTGTATAACCGCTGCGATAGACAAAGCTGTTTAAATCAATCCAGAAAAACTCGGAAGCGGATGTAACGTCATTTACGATATAATCTAATTTACTGTTTTTAAAAATTAAACACTTGTAAGAGCCTCCTCCTCCGATAATTACTGCGCTTTTTTTTCTGTCAGGCGAGAAATGAGCCGTCACGACGCTGTCTGCCGTAACATAATCTTTGTAAAGATTGGAAGGAATAACTATTTTTTCTTTCCCGTCGGAAAGCCGAATTTCCTTAATTCCCAGACTGCTGTGAATGTAATATTCCATGCCGTCCGGCGAAAAAGTAAAATCAGTGAAGTAGCTGCCGCTCTGAAATGTCTGCATTGTGTTTTTTTCAGCATTGAAAATTATGAGATTCGATTGGGTTTTATCATTCGTGTATGTAATTGTTTTAATCAGCAGCCATTTACCGTTTGCGCTCAATAGTGACGAGGTTATAGCTCCGTTAATTTGAGTAAGTTTGGTGTTTCTTCTGTAATTTGATTCATATTCGTAAATGTAATTAATTTGGGAATCTTTAAATTCCTTAATGTAAATTAAATTATTCCCGTCTTTCCAATCAGCGAAAATCACGTTTTCATCGACAGGAACTGCTTCAGCGATTTTGTAGTTTTCAAGTTTAAGGCTGATAATATTCTGGTAGATTGAACTTGCCGGCTTGATGTAAATGGAATCAAGAATAATTTCTCTTGCCGGAAGATTGACCGTAATTAAAATAAAAAGAAGAACAATGAATGTTCTTCTTTTTAATCTTTTATATTGACTCTTAGATTTTATTTTTGCCATGTTACAGAGTTTCATCTCCTGTATCTTTTACAGTATCTGAAGATGAAGGTTCTACAGGAACGGCAAGGTCATCTTCTTTTTTAGGAAGAGTTGTTTTGTCGTCATTTACAGTTTTGCCGTCAGTATTGTTTTCTTTTTCCGGCACTGACGGAATCTGGAATTTTTGACCCGGAAAAATTAAATCAGGATCTTTGATTTTATCTCGATTTGCCGCGTAAATTAAAGGCCACAGATCAGCGCGTTTATAAATTCTTGCAGCTATTTTCCACAAACAGTCTCTGTCTTTCGGATTGTATTTCACCGTGTATACGTTGCCTGACATTGCGTTAACAGGTTTGCCTTGACTTATGGCGATTTTAATCTGATCAATCTGAAGCAGAGCGTTATTGACCGATAATTCAGCGTCATTATATTGCGAAGCTGAATAATGAGTTTTCGCTTTTGTAATCCAGTTGTTTACCGAATCCAAATCTTTTCTGTATTTCAATTTGTTTTCAGCGGTGCTAAGCGCGTTGTATTCCTTTTCCGCTGTTTTTATTTTCTGCAGACTTGACAGTTTGATATTTTTCGATTCGATTGTCGCTAAATCGTTTTCCGCGTTTTTAATGTATGAACGCGTTTCGCGCAAATTATTATTCTGTAAATTTGAATCCGCGGCGGCGATGTTAACCGATGCTGATTTCATTTCTTCCGGAGCAATGCTGCTGCCGTCATTTTCTTCAAGGAATTTGTAGCGTGATTTAAGTTCATCAATCTGTTTTTGAAAACTGCTTTTCCCTTGAAGCGCAATGTTCCAAGCTTCAACTGCTTTTTGATTTGCGGAAGCTGCGTAAGCGCCGGCTGAATCATAATTGCCGCTGCTCTGTTCGTTTTCAGCCTTGTTGATTAATTCAGATGCAGCGAGATATTCTTCGGGCGCGTATTCGTCAGCGAGTGCGTTTTCAGCCTGTTTCAGAACCTCTTTCGCGTTCGCGATGCTGTCTCCGGATTTCATTACAGCGGCGTATTCTATCTCTTTGTTCTGCGCGGTTTTAATGAAATCCTCCGCAGCTT
>JBFZEW010000320.1:0-2944 GCA_041306665.1 Spirochaetota bacterium
ATGATTTTCGCGCAGGAAAATACTGAGAAAGACGAAGAAGCAAAACCTCAATACTTGACAAAAACTCTTATTGGCGGCACATCAAATCTTACATTTTCAGGATACGGCGCGCCAACTGTGGGTTTCTCGCGAATCAACGGTAATTGGGTAACTACTGCAGGAGGACGCGGCGGAGTAATAATCAATGGCATCAATCATGGCATTGTACTAGGTTTTGCAGGCGAAGGTGTTGCATACCCAAATGGCAGTAAAACCATAACCGGAGAAACATTTGACGAATCTCAGGAAAACATAGAAATAGGATGGGGTGGACTGCTTATTGAATACCATTTCATGCCAAGAAGCCTGATTCACTTCTCAATTGGAACAACAATCGGAGCAGGCGGCATAACTCTTTATGACCGAAACAGCGTAAGTTATAACGAAGAAGGAGAAGTAGATGAGGAAGATTATTACTCCGATTCATTCTTTGTTGCACAACCTGAAATCGCTATGTATCTTAATGTAACAAAATTTTTCAGACTTGGCGCAGCAGCAACTTACAGATACGCATACGGACTTGACACTGAAGGTATTTCAAACACAGATTTCAGCAATTTCGGCGGGAAAGTGATGTTTCAATTCGGTTGGTTCTGACAAGGGAGCTTCTAAAACCTAATGCTTTGATGTTCACTTGTCGGCATAAATACTGGTTTTGGGAAGTGCCCATAACATACATTCCACAATATTCATTTCCCCTTCACTGCAAACCGCCCGAGTGGGCGGTTTTTCACACCCAAATCATCAGCATTTCATCTTCACCGATAATTTCAAGAAACTGTTCAAACGTATCAGCAACCGGATCGATATACGGACACCAGTTACCGCCGCCCTGATCGTAATAAATGCGCCATTTATTTGAAGTTTTTACATGCTTTCCCTTGGCGGCAAAACGCTCGGTTTTTCCAGGTTTATCCGGATAACTCCACACAGTTTTGAATATGATGCAGTTGCCTTCATATTCATAAATGATTTCACTCAGCCCCGCGAAAGGCAAATCATCGTATTTTCTCATGATAAACGGCTTAATCATTTTATCAAATCTAGCGATTTCAAATTCACTGAATGCCATGTTTCCTCCTTTTAATTCTTTACATTTAAAATCCAATAGATATATTTTTATGATTATAACGATAGGCTTTTGTCAAGAAAAATATGATTCTTGACAATAATATGATAAAATGAATAATTTCAATAATTATGATTAATATCCGGCTGGTTTATGAAATATAAAAAAATAATGCTGATTATGCCTCCTTTTACTCAGCTTAACACGCCCTATCCGTCAATTTGTTATTTGAAAAGATATCTTGCATCCAAGAACATTGTCTGCACACAGCATGATTTGAGTATTCAACTGTTTCTGAAAATTTTTTCAAAAGAAGGATTAACAGAAATATTTAATGAAGCTGAAAAAATCAAAATCAAAAAAAGCAGCGCCGCAATGCTTTCACTTAAAGAAAAATATATCGATACCATCGAAAATGTGATTTTATTTCTGCAGAATAAAAATCATTCCGCCGCGCATAAAATCAGCGGTCGAAATTACCTTCCCGAAGGACCGCGTTTTAAAACACTCGATGAAATGCGTGAATTTCAAAACGGGAACTGCACGTCAGACGCAGCGAAATACATCTGCACTCTTTACATTGAAGATATCTGTGATTTTATTGCAGCCGAAATCGACAGTAACTTTTCAATAAGCAGATATGCTGAAAAAACCGGAATCATGGCGAATATGTTTTCCGATTTTGAATCAGCACTGCAAAAAGAAACTCTTCTGACGAGAATGTACCATTCCATGCTGAGTGAGATTATGAACAAAGAAGAACCGGATCTTGCAGCGATATCTATTCCATTTCCGGGAAATCTTCACTTCGCGTTTAAAACCGGAGAATATATAAAACGAAACTTCAGGCAAACGGCTATCGCGATGGGAGGCGGATTTGTTAATACCGAACTCCGTTCTGTCAGCAATCCGCGCATTTTCAAATACACCGATTTCATCACATTGGATGACGGAGAAATTCCGCTGCTGCATATAATTAAAGGCGATGGTGAACTTATCCGCACGTTTACACTTAACGAAGACAAAATTAAATATCATTCCGGCAATGAAACAATAAAATCTGTCGAAGGAAACTTCGCCGATTATTCGGGACTCGATCTTGATTCATACATTTCAATGGTTGAAATAATAAACCCCATGCACCGGCTTTGGAATGAAGGACATTGGAACAAAATGACTCTCGCGCACGGCTGTTACTGGCATAAATGCGCTTTCTGCGACACGTCGCTTGATTATATCGCGCGTTTTGATCCATGCACTGCTGATAATCTCATAATAAAAATCAAACAGCTGATCAGCGAGACATCAATACGGAGTTTTCACTTTACGGATGAAGCCGCCCCTCCAGCTCTTTTAAAAAAATTCTGTCTTGAAATTATAAAAGAAAAGCTTGATGTAACTTGGTGGACAAACATCCGCTTTGAAAAAAATTTCACTCCCGATCTTTGCCGGCTCATGTGCGAAGCCGGATGCATCGCGGTAGCAGGAGGAATTGAAGTCGCTTCAGAGCGCGTTTTAAAAATAATGGAAAAAGGCGTTCTTTTAAACGAAGCGGTCGAAGTGTCGCATAATTTCACTTCCGCCGGAATAATGGTTCATTCTTATTTAATGTACGGTTTCCCGACGCAGACAAAACAGGAAATAATCGATTCACTGGAAGTTATCCGGCAGATGTTCACAGCCGGATGTCTGTCATCAGGCTATTTTCATCAATACACAATGACGGCGCACAGTCCAAGCGGATTGCAACCTGAAAAATATAAAGCGCATAAAACCGGGCCGTTAACGCACGATTTTGCCATTAACGATCTTACTCACAATGACGACGCGGGAATT
>JBFZEW010000321.1:0-5615 GCA_041306665.1 Spirochaetota bacterium
AATAATAACTTTAATAATAATCTTTGATTTAAAATGCTCTTGACAATTTAATTTCATGATATTTTAATTTAAATCAAAATATCATGAAGGACCAATATCATGCACATGGCTGATGCACTAATTTCACCTGCTGTTGGAGGCACAATGCTTGCCGCTGCTGCAGGAACTGCTGCGTATGCAATAAAAAAAACACAGAACACTCTTGATGAAAAAAAAATACCTCTTATGGGAATAATGGCTGCATTTGTTTTTGCTGCTCAAATGATTAATTTTTCAATTCCGGGGACCGGTTCAAGCGGACATCTGGGAGGCGGACTTTTACTAGCAATTATCCTTGGTCCATACGCCGGGTTTCTCGCAATGTCATCAGTGCTGATCATACAGGCGCTCTTTTTCGCAGACGGCGGACTGCTTGCATTGGGCTGCAATATAATGAATCTCGGCTTCTTTACATGTTTCATAACATATCCATTAATATTCAAGCCATTAACATGTCACAATTTATCTGTAAAAAAACTGACTTCTGCATCGATTATCGCAGCCGTACTTGGTCTGCAGTTGGGGGCTTTCAGTGTTGTTCTTGAAACGCTGATCTCCGGCAAAACAGAACTTCCTTTTTTAACATTTGTAACGCTCATGCAGCCGATTCACCTTGCCATCGGTATTGTCGAAGGTATTGTTACAGCTGCAGTTGTTTCCTATGTATTTAACGCACGGCCTGAAATTATTAAAACTGCTTTTAACAGCAGCTTAATTCCGGCAAACCACACAATAAAAAGAGTTACTGCTGTACTCGCAATTTCTGCTGTTATAACTGGAGGAATGTTTTCATGGTTTGCATCAAGCAATCCTGACGGACTGGAATGGGCAATGGGGAAAACAGCCGGCACTTCCGAACTTGAAGCTCCTGAAGGCATACATGACACCGCCGCTTCTTTACAGAATAAAATCGCACTGATGCCAGATTATAATTTTCTGAGAGCAGCAGAACATGATTCGCAGGAGAATGATGAAACATGGCCTGCAGTAAACGCAGGTACATCAGCTGCAGGAATTCTAGGCGGTATATCAGTACTGATATTAGCTGTCGTTATTGGAATTACAGGAATTCTTTTTAGAAAAATTAAAAGTAAAACTGTGTAGCTGCGATGTTTCCTTCAATGCACAATATAAATGCAACTGATAATTTCCAGCAGATGGATTCAGCAATTCACAGACTGCATCCATCTGTAAAAATCATTATTACACTTATATACATACTGACACTTACTTCATTCGGACGATATGAAGGCCTGCAGCTTTTGCCGATGATTATCTACCCGGCTGTAATTTTTGCAGTATCAGGTGTTCCAATCCATTCAATGCTGCTGAAAATACTTGCAGTACAGCCGTTTGTCATTGCTGTCGGAATTTTCAATCCTTTTTTTGATACGAACACTGTAAACATGTTTGACATAACATTTTCAGCCGGATGGTTTACATTTTTTTCAATTATAATAAAAAGTACTCTTGCAGTAACATCAGCATTACTTCTTTTTTCTGTCACAGGAATTAATAATATCGCATTCGGCCTGAGATCAGTGTTAGTGCCGAAAATCTTTGTGCTGCAGCTTGTTCTTACATATCGTTATATTGGAGTTCTCATGGAAGAACTTTCAAGATCTTTGACAGCTTATCATATGCGTTCATTCAGAAAAGGTATTCAGTTCACCGAATGGGGGTCATTACCCGGTCATTTACTGCTGCGAAGTATTGAACGTGCAGAACGGGTATATACAGCAATGTGCCTGCGCGGTTTTAACGGTGAATATAATATAGGAAGAATTCAGCCTTTCAAAGTTTTTGATGCAGTATTTGCCGCCGCATGGATAATCATTTTCATTTCAATACGACACTGGAATATTCCGCAAATTACGGGAAAACTGCTGCAGGGAGTATTTACCTGATGAGTCATCATAGCATTGAAATAAATAATATTAATTTTTCCTATCCTGATGGTTTAAATGCTGTCAAGGATGTCTCATTTTCAATTCATCATGGGGAATCAATCGGAATCATAGGCGGTAACGGCGCGGGCAAATCAACATTGCTTATGCTTATAATGGGAGTTCTGTTTCCTCAAAGCGGAAATCTCCGCGTAAACGGAATACCGGTAACTAAAAAAACTTTACCGCTTATCCGCAGAAGCGCCGGCATGGTGTTTCAGAATACAGATGACCAGCTTTTCATGAATAATGTCGGCGAAGACGTGGCATTCGGTCCGCGAAACATGCAGCTTGATGCTGATGAAGTTGAATTGCGTGTTGCCGATGCTCTCTCGAGCACCGGCATTACTCATTTGCGGAACCGATCCACATATAAACTTTCCGAGGGAGAAAAACGCAGTGCTGCAATTGCCACTATTCTCTCAATGCATCCAGACATTCTTATACTTGACGAACCAACTTCATTTCTCGATCCAAATGCGCGCAGACGTCTCATAAACATGCTGAAAGGATTCGATCATACAAAAATTATCACCTCGCATGATCTTGAACTTGTGCGTGAAACATGCAGCAGAGTAATCGTGCTTCACAAAGGTTCAATCGCCTCTGATGGAGATGCTATCGCAATACTAACGAATAAAGAACTTCTGGAACAGTGCAGCCTCGAAATGCCTCATTCTCTGCAGCCCTGTTCCAATTGCGGAATTGTTCCATCAACAAAACATATTTGATTTTAAATTTCATCTAACAAACAGAATCAACATTCTAAAGTTATTATTAATACAGCAATGAAATGAAAAAAATAATTAATTTGAAAATATTTTATAATCATATATTATTTAATTCTATGTTGCATTACCAGTCGATACCGATATTTTAAAGTTTTAACGCACTAATTATTTTTATTGCAATTAAGAGTGGGATGCAAAGAAGAATTGACAGTATCGGCGGAATCATTAACAATAAAATTTAATCGTTAAAAAATATTTTTTTAAAGGAATAAAGTAATGAGTACTGATGCAAAAATTATTAAAGAAAAAGTTTTGGATTTCGCAAATAAAATCAGCAGAACAAAGCGCGGAGCGAAAGATGAAGTCAAACCGGAGAATCCCGAATATTACATTCTTGAACCGGTTGTTACGGAAGAAATGGCGGAAGTCGGACTCTGTCTCGAATTACGTCAACCGAAAAGCGTTTCGGAGATCGCACCTCTTTGCGGTAAGTCTATCGAAGAAACGGAAAAGCTTCTTTGGGAATTGGCCATGGCAGGCGGAGCTATTGTAAGTAAAATTGACGGCGTGGATAAATACTGGATTGAATTGTGGATTCCAGGCCACATGGAAATGTTTGTAAATAACATCGAAAATGTAAAAAAATATCCTCAGATCGCAAAAGCATTCGACGCATACAGTAAAAGCAGAGGAGCGAAAATTCCAGGATTTTTTCCCGTAGGCACTGGTTCCATGCGGGTAATTCCGATTGAACAATCGATTTCAGGTGAAACCAGAAGAGCTTCTTTTGAAGAAATATCCAAATATTTAAATGAAAATACAACTTTCTCCGTTTCAAACTGTTCATGCCGAACATCACGAGAAATCATGGGCGAAGGCTGCGGTCACCTGAAAGAAGATATGTGCATTCAAATGGGACATGGCGCGGAATATTACATCCGTACTGGCAGAGGACGCGCCATTTCGCGTGAAGAAGCATTTGAAATTATTAAAAAAGCCGAAGATAACGGTCTGATGCATCAGATCCCGAATATGGATGGTCCAGGCCGCACTCACGCTATCTGCAACTGCTGCGGATGCGGATGTTTTGCCCTGCGGAACGCGAACATGTACGTGAATCCTGATTTCGTGCGCTCGAATTACATCTCAGAGGTTGATAAAGAAAAATGCGTTGCCTGCGGAGAGTGTGTTGAAAACTGTCCTACTAACGCGCTGAAACTTGGTCAAAAAATATGCACGATAACTCCAATTAAAGAAAAAAAGAGAAAAGATTTTCCATCTGATACTGAATGGGGACCTAATAAATGGAACGTCAATTACCGTACAAACAGAGAAGTCGTTGTCGATACAGGCACAAGTCCATGCAAGGCTGAGTGTCCGGCGCACATTGGCATACAGGGTTACATAAAACTTGCGGCTCAGGGGAAATACCGTGACGCCCTTGAACTTATTAAAACGGAAAATCCGTTTCCGGCAGTGTGCGGAAGAGTATGTCCTCGATACTGCGAAGACGCCTGCACCCGCGGCGACATTGATGATCCAATCGCTATTGACGACATCAAGAAATTCATTGCAGAACAGGATTTAAAAATGGAACACAGATTTGTTCCAAGACAGAGACATCAGTACGGTAAAAAAATCGCAATCATCGGAGCTGGTCCGTCAGGTCTTTCATGCGCTTATTATCTTGCGGTCGACGGATACAAAGTAACCGTGTTCGAAAAAGAAAAAGCTCTCGGAGGAATGCTTACTTTCGGAATACCGGCTTTCCGCCTTGAGAGAAATGTTGTTAACGCTGAAATCGACATCTTAAGAGAACTCGGCGTTGAGTTTAAAACAGGTGTTGAAGTCGGAAAAGATGTCACGCTTAAGGATTTAAGAAATCAGGAATTTAAAGCTTTTTTTATCGCGATCGGCGCGCAGGCCGGAAGAAAACTCGGAATTGAAGGCGAAGACGCTGAAGGAGTGACAACAGGAGTTGATTTTCTCCGCAAAGTGAGTCTTGATGAAAGCATTAAACTTAACGGAAAGACAATCGTTATCGGCGGAGGAAACGTCGCGATAGATGTCGCAAGAACTGCCGTTCGTACAGGATCATCAAAGGTTGACATGTACTGCCTTGAAAACAGAGAGGAAATGCCCGCTCTTGAAGAAGAAATAGAAGAGGCAATGGAAGAAAGCATCGGCATCAATAATTCCTGGGGGCCTAAACGCATAATCGTTGAGAACGGCCGAGTAACCGGAGTTGAATTCAAGAAATGCGTTTCTGTTTTTGATGAAAACAAAAGATTCAGTCCGAAATTCAACGAGAATGAAGTAATCACAGTAAAAGCCGATAACGTACTTGTATCTGTTGGACAGGCAATTAACTGGGGCAACCTTTTAACAGACAGCAAGGTTGAACTTAATCCGAACAAGACAATTAAAGCGGACGCTGCTACATATCAGACAGCTGAACAGGATATATTCGCCGGAGGTGACGCACTTACAGGACCGAAATTCGCGATTGACGCGATCGCTGTCGGCAAGGAAGGAGCAATTTCAATACATCGCTTTGTTCAGCCCGGACAGAGTCTTGTTCTCGGGCGTACCAAGCGGGCATATAGAGCACTTGACAAGGAGAATCTTGATCTCGCCGGATATGACACACTTCCAAGAGAGAAACCATGTCATGCTGAAGGCAATAAATGCAAAGAGACATTCAAAGATCTTCGCGGAACATTCACAGAAGAGCAGATTAAAAAAGAAACCGAGCGCTGCCTAAGCTGCGGTGCCACTGTTGTTGATGAATTTCTCTGTGTCGGATGCGGTTCTTGCACGACGAAATGCAAGTTTGAAGCGATTAAACTTGTAAGAAAGTACGACAAGCAGAATCCCGAATTCAAGGATTTGAAACCGA
>JBFZEW010000322.1:0-4570 GCA_041306665.1 Spirochaetota bacterium
TTATTACTGCCGGTTTATGAGATGATATCTCCAGCGCTTCACGGACGGATTTTTCTGATTTATTGGAAACGTAAATTGCCTCAAGTTTTGAATCTTCAATGATGAATTTTATTTCATCAGGCGTACTCATGAAATCCATTGGAATCGCGGCAGCCTGCGCTTTCCATATACCATAAATTAAAAAGACCCATTCCGGACGGTTTTCAAAAAAAATTGCGACTCGCGAACCTATTAAATCGTCAGTGTTGAAAACTGTAACATATTGTGAAACATGTTTTGAATACAAATCAACATTATAAAGAACGTCTTTATAGGAGTATTCCTTGTTGTCAAAAGTCAGCGCAAGTTTTTGAAAATCCTTCAAATAATTCATTTCAGCCTCTTAATTTTGATATTATGAAGATTATCTTAATAACTCAAATATTATTTATAATGAATTAAATGTCAAGCAGGTATATTGTAACCTGTTTATAACCTGTGTATTAACAGGTTATAAACAGGTTACAAACAGGTTTAAAGCAGGTCTGGAGTTATTTTATATCTGACTTATCGTCATTTTGAGGTTCATTTGATGAAAATTTAGATTTTTTTTCCTGTTGATAAAATACATATATTAAAATTCCAGCGCCGACAACCACGCATGAATCAGCGACGTTGAATGCCGGCCATTTATAAATACCTTCAATTCCAAAGTAGAGAAAATCAACTACACCCGGTTTTTGAAGAACTCTATCTAAAATGTTGCCTATCGCTCCAGAAAAAATCATTCCCATGGAAAGAGAAAAAAGAATGGTCTTGTTTTTTTCAAAATGATAATATCCAAGAAGAACCAGAAAAACCAGTGCGGATACAATCATGAAAAAATTCTGATGCCCCTGCATAATCCCGAAAACTCCGCCGCGGTTATATATTTTTATTAGCTGAAAAAAAGAAGTTCCAAGCAGATTAATTCTTTCACCTTCTTCAATAAATTTATCCACGAAAAATTTGGAAACAATGTCGGCTGTAAGACAGACCGTAAATGTAAAAAAAGTTATTAAATACAGTTTTATTGTTTTAATCATTTTCTTTCCTCGATAGAAATTTATTTTATAGCTTCAGTACATCTTCTGCATAACTCAGGATGCGATAAATCTGTCCCAATTTCTTTCGAATCATAAACATTCCAGCATCTTGGACATTTAACGCCTTCAGCCTTATCTGCAGAAACTGAAGAAAAATCGTATTTAACCATTGAGCTTTCTTCTGATTCACAAACAGTAACTTTCGAAACCTGGAAGAATCTTGCGATTTCAGAACCGGAATCTTTCAGCTGAGTTCTGATGGAATCGCTTTTCACGTAAATTCTTATTTCTGCTTCAACTGATTTTCCGACTTTTCCTTCTTTACGGGTAACTTCAAGAGCTTTCATGACATCCTGCTTGATGACAACAAGATTGTTCATTTTTTCCTGAATGGATTCATTTTTATACTGCGGATTCAGAATGTGATATTTTTCCGCATGCACAGTTCCCTTTCTGCCGTTAAACATCCAGATTTCTTCTGTCGTAAATGCAAGAATCGGAGCGCAGAGACGGAGCATTGTTTCGCAGATTTCATATATTACAGTCTGGTTGGAGCGTCTGTTCTTGGAATCAGCTTTTTCGATATAAAGAATATCTTTAGAAATATCGAAATATATCGCACTCAGTTCAACCGCGCAGAAATTCTGAATTTTCCGGTAAACAAGATGAAATTCAAAATTGTCGTAGGCCGCGAGTATTTGTTCGTTAAGATCATATAGTCTATCTAACATCCATTTATCAAGATCTGTAAGATTAGAGTATTCAACCATGTCTTTTGATGCGTCAAAATCGGAAAGATTACCGATTAGAAATTTAAATGTATTGCGAATCTTTCTGTATGAATCGGAAATCTGTTTCATCATGTCATAGCTGATTTTCAAGTCATTTCGGTAGTCTTCAGATGACACCCACATGCGCAGAATATCAGCGCCGTATTGGCTTATAATTTTTTCCGGAGCAACGACATTACCGACAGATTTACTCATTGCTTTGCCTTTATCATCCAGAACAAAACCGTGAGTTAAAACCGTATCAAACGGCGCTCTCTGGCGAAGAGCTATTGACGGCCACAGAGAAGATTGAAACCATCCTCTGTGCTGATCGCTGCCTTCAAGATATAAATCGGCAGGCCATCGAAGTTCCGGCCAGTTATCCAGAACAGCGAAATGTGAAACTCCCGAATCGAACCAAACATCGAGAATATCATATTCTTTGGAAAAATCATTTGAACCGCATTCGCATTTTGTATCCGCTGGGATTAGTTTTGTAATGTCTTCTGTGTACCAGTCATCAATGCTGTTCTTTCTCGCGTACTCGGCAAAAAACAGAACAGATTTTTCATTCATGTTGTTTTTGCCGCATTTTTTGCAAAAGAAAGACGGAATAGGAACGCCCCAGCTTCTCTGACGTGAAAGACACCAATCTGGACGGCTTTCAATCATTGCCCGGAAACGGGATTCACCCCATTTAGGAATCCATTTCGTACTGTCAACCGCTTTCAACGCTTCAGAGCGTAAATTGTTTTTATCAACACCGAAAAACCATTGCTCTGTCGCCCGGAAAATCAGCGGCTTTTTACATCTCCAGCAGTGCGGGTATGAGTGTGATATTTCTTTCTGCTGAATTAGCGTGCCATCCTGTTTAATTTTATCAACGACAAGCTGGTTTGCTTTGAAAACATGCACTCCTTTCATTTCGGGATAATCATCGGTATATTTTCCCGCATGATCGACTGGACAGAAAATATCGAGACCATTTTCAAGGCCGACAATATAATCCTCTGCTCCATGACCCGGTGCTGTGTGAACAATCCCTGTTCCCTGTTCAAGAGTTACGTGTTTCCCGAAAACAACAACTGACTTTCGGTCAATAAATGGATGATTAACTGAAAGAGCTTCAATTTCCGAAATTTTCAATTTTATGGATTCACCTTTGTTTAAACCTGTTTCAGAGGCGAAATTTTCTGCAAGTCCGTCTGCAAGAATGAAATATTCTTTGCCGAACTTATAAGCAGAATATTCAAAATCAGGGTGAAAGCAAACTGCTAGATTAGCAGGCAGCGTCCATGGAGTAGTAGTCCATATAACGACATAGGTATTGTCTTTATCAACACCCTTAACGGCATTCAATGAAGCCGCATCAACCTTAAATTTAACATAAATAGAGGTTGAAGTGTGATCATTATATTCGACTTCAGCTTCAGCAAGAGCGGTCTCGCAAGTGGGACACCAGTAAATCGGCTTTTTCCCTTTGAAAATGAATCCTTCCTTGTAAAGCATGCCCAGCTTTTTAACAATTGTGCTTTCATAGTCGTTAGTCATTGTTTTATACGGATTTTTAAAATTTCCAAGTACACCGAGCTGTTTGAACTCTTCCATCTGGATATTAATAAATTCTTGAGCGTAAACACGGCAGAGTTTGCGGATTTCCGCTTTAGACATATCTTTAGCTTTATCGCCTAACTTCTTCGTAACCTGGAGCTCAATCGGCAAACCGTGACAATCCCAACCCGGAACATACGGCGCTTTAAAACCCATCATTGTTTTATGTTTTATAATTATATCTTTAAGAATTTTATTCAGCGCATGACCAATGTGAATATGTCCGTTTGCGTACGGCGGACCATCGTGAAGAATGTAAAGCTTGTCGGCATTGCGTGAGTTTTGAATAAACTCATAAGTATTTTCAGCTTCCCATTTTTTTAAAATTTCAGGTTCTCTCTGAGGCAGATTCGCCTTCATTGGAAAATCGGTGGTTGGAAGATTGACTGTTTTACTGTAATCCATTGTTACCTCTTTTTATATAAAAACAATTTTCATTATTCGCTTCTAAGAAACAAAATACAAAAGACTATTTTACGCAAAGACGCAAAGCCAGCAAAGTATACGATTAAACCGCTCTGGAAAAGAATCCCGCATGTTTCGTCCGCCGATTGAGGACTAGCACTTGTGCCGACAAGGGAATATCAAAAATTTAGGTTTTAGAAGCCCCTGTATTTTAAATATGCTCTGCTCCTTTTACACCAAATTTTTGCCTATCTTGTCAATATCTTTTTTTAAACGAAATTTACATAATAATACTGAAATATACGCAATATCTTTTCAATCGAAAAAAAGAATTGATATTCAAGTGTTAAGTTTATTATAGTTGTAAAGATGCTGAGTTGAATGGTGTAAAATCAGTTTTATTTGGTTTTTAAAGTAAATGGAGAAATGTATGTATGATGTAGTAATTATCGGCGGCGGTCCTGCAGGCGCGACTCTCGCGAGATTGATAGATAAAAATCAGAAGGTGTTATTGATCGATAGACGAAATTTAAAATCAAATTCCGATAAAGCCGAATATACTAAATGCTGCGGCGGGCTTCTTGCTCCTGACGCGCAGCAGATTCTTTCAATAATGAATTTGGGTGTTCCAGGCGAAACTCTAATGGGTCCTCAGATTTTTTCAGTTAAAACAATTGATTTTGACAATGACATTGAAAGATATTATCAACGTCATTACAT
>JBFZEW010000323.1:0-5979 GCA_041306665.1 Spirochaetota bacterium
TTGTAAGGTCTGTAATGTCCGTGCTTGAACAGACTTTTTCGGATTATGAACTCATAGTTGTGAATGACGGCAGCACTGATGATACTCTTCAAATGCTTGAACAGTTCGGCGGGAAAATACAAATTTTAAATCAGAAAAACTCCGGTGTAAGCGCGGCCAGAAATTCTGCGCTTAAAGTTGCAGGGGGATGTTTTATCGCTTTTCTCGATTCAGACGACATTTGGCATAAAAATAAACTCGAGCGGCAATTCAATTTTATTGAGCATCATCCATATGTGAAAATTTTTCAGAGTAATGAAAACTGGATACGAAACGGTAAACGCGTAAATCCGAAAATTAAACATCTTAAACCTTCAGGGGACATTTTTAAAGAATCTCTTTTATTGTGCCTTGTGAGTCCTTCGGCGGTCGTGATTAAAAAAGATATTTTCGATGAATACGGCATGTTCGATGAAGACATGAAAGTCTGTGAAGATTATGACATGTGGCTCAGAGTTTCATGTTCGGAGGAAATTCTTCTTCAGAATGAAATGCTGCTGGACAAAACCGGCGGGCATGAAGATCAGCTTTCTTCGAGTCAATGGGGAATGGACAGATTCCGGGTTTATTCAATAATCAAACTGCTTGAAAAGAACTTTGTAACCGGCAATCTTAACAGTGAACAGAAACATTCTGCGAGCGTTGTGCTGAATGAAAAACTCGAAGTTCTTCTGAATGGCGCTGAAAAACGCAGTAACATTCCGTTTTTGAATAATTTACAGAAACTGGAAAGTAATGTTATTTCAGAAAAGTATAGCAGTACAGATTGTCGGTTCCTCTTAGAATGAGTGAATTTCCGGCATGTTTCTGCTGCATGAAAAGTTCACCTTGAAATATTTTATTAAATATGACTTTCCCGGATTTATCATAAACATAAACCGCTGATCCGCTTTCAGTCCGGAAGACCGCGAAGAATAAATTGTTTTGAAATGAGATACTGCATTCTCCGGGAATCTGTTTTGGAATGTCTATTGACATTACTTTTTTAGAACCGCTTGATGATACGAGAATTTTATCTTCGTTAATTGCTGAAAAAATTCCATCGTCATTGATGCATACCGCCGTTTTTGTCAAATGGCGGTCATTAAGCGCGATGCGGTAATTTTTCTGTTTTTCGAGATCGTTGATGACAAGAGAATCACTGACCGTACTTCCGCAGTGCGCAATAATGAATTTTCCATTTGAACTTAAACCTGTTGTTTTGACGGATAAATCTTTTTCGCAGTTGCCGCTGAATAAAATTTCGCCTTTTGAGTCAAGCGCGTAATAGCTGCCGTCTAAAAAACCTATTGAAGCAAAATCATTTTTTTCGGTAAATGAAATCGAGTTAAGAAGCTTTCCGGAAATTTCGCCGGCACCAATTATGTTTGAATTTGAATCCAAAATTTTTATTCCGCTTAAATCGGCGATTAAAAGAAGTACCAGTTTTCCGTTGTAGCTCAGGTATGGGTATTGCGGAGTGCCATGCTTCCAGAAAACATCATTGTTTAAATTATAAAACGCGATTTCACTTCCGATTTTTTCATATGTAATGTAGAATTTTCCGTTTCCGCTGAGATTGTGGAGAATTTCATTTTCAAAAACGCGGCTTTGTTTTAAAGTACCGTTCGCCGAAAGAATGTAGAACGAATTTTTTAAATCAATTGAAAATTCCTGATTTTCCGATTTCAAAAACGGAGAAGTTCGTATTTCCTGGATAGTTGAAATGGAACCGCTCCATTCCGGAAAAATTTTCATGCCGGTTTCGAAATTAAATAACGGCATGAAATTAATAATGGCGCCTAATAAAATGCCAATCGCAAAATATTTCATATTATTCCTGTATGTAACTTTTTAGTTTTTGGCTTCTGGACGGATGTCTTAACCGTCGGATAGCTTTTTTTTCTATCTGTCTAATTCTTTCTTTTGAAAGTTTAAATTCTTCGCCAATCTGCTGAAGCGACATTGGTTTATTTCCGTCAAGCCCGAAACGCATTACTAAAATCTGTTTTTCCGAGTCAGTCAGAGTGTTTAAAACAGAATTAAGTTCATCGTGCAGTGATTCTTCAAGAAGTTTTTTATCCGGCGAATCTGTTCTTACGTCTTCTACAAGATTGATAATTGAAGTTTCTTCGGCATCACCCATTGTTGAATCCAAAGAAATGTAGTCTTGAGAGATGTTTCTGAGGTGATTTATTTCTTCATTATCAAGATCGAGGTTTTCAGAAATCTCGGTAAGAGTAGGTTCGCGTCCAAGCTCATTTTCAAGAGTTTTATTTACTTTTTCAATTTTCTGAAGATCCGCGGTTCTGTTCAGCGGAATGCGTATTAAAGAAGTTTTTTGAGAAATAGCGAGCATTATCGCCTGGCGTATCCACCAAACCGCATATGAGATAAAATGAAAACCTTTATCAGGGTCGAACTTTTCGGCCGCTTTAATCAGCCCCATGTTGCCCTCATTGATTAAATCAAGAAGGCTGATCCCGCTTGTCTGATATTTTTTAGCAATAGACACGACAAAGCGCAGATTGGATTTTACCAGCATATCTTTAGCATCGCTGTCGCCAGTCATCGCGAGACGGGCGTATTTGTCTTCCTCTTCGCGGCTAAGCAGCGGTATTTTATTGATCTGTTCAAGATACCATGCAAGGGATGAGTCGAAAGTTTTTTCTGTTTTATTTTTCTTCAGCATGAAAATAGATTGATATATTGGAATTATAATTCAAGTAAAAATTTTTATTATTTCAATACTTTTTAGCAAAAAAACCGTACGGACGGTTTTTTTAATTGACAAAAAAATTCATCTCAATTAATGGTTAATTAATCCAATAATTGTAGTTTGCGGCAGGCTTACACATATAAAGAGGGGAGGCTGCTGTTTGTCTGAGTGCTTCGGCGTCAGAATTTAATTGCAATTTACCATTGACAGTGAAACATTTTCTCCTGAATTTTTATTCCTGTTTCTGGTAAAAAATAATCCGCTTAAGAGAGTCATTCACTACTGGATGACTCTCTTTAATTAATCGCGAAACCTGTCTTAAACCTGTCTTAAACCTGTCTTAAACCTGTCTTAAACCTGTCTTAAACCTGTTAATTAACAGGTTTGTGCTTAAACTTAATTAAATTTTACGGTTTCATCAATAATTTTCTTGTACGGCCGAAGCATATTTTCTTTCATTGTACTTCTTGCATATTTTTTTACTGCAGGAATTTTTGTAAAAAGAATTAATAGATCAAAAAGAAATATTTTTACAAATTTTTTCTGCGGAAAATCATATATTCCATGTTTTTTATAGTATCTATGGTCTGCCTGGAATACAGCCTTGAGCCCTCCGTAAACATCATCACGGAAAATTTTCATTCCGCCGACTCCGAGGAATGTTTGCGGCATTTGTATGCACTTTTCAGTGTTAATAATGCATTCTGAACAGAGAGCATCAAGTTGCTTTCTAAAAAATCCGCCGGCAGTATTTTCAGTTGAAATGATACCTGAAGAATTAGCCTTTAATACGTCAATGTATCCTTCAAGAATTTCTTTCACATTGTGATTTTCCGAAAGCGGGCCGTCTATAATAAATGCAATTTGTTTTCCTTCAATAGTAGGTTGATGTGTTCTGTAAAAAGATCTTTCAAGGTACTGCTGATAAAGATAGCTGACGTACCTGTCTTTCATTGTGAGAACAAAAATAACAATATCCGCGGTGCAAACATTTTCTCTGTGCATCTTGATGTAATCGTCTTTTCCTTCATATGCGCATATGTTATCGAATCCGCATTTTAAACATCCCAGACATGGACCGAATTTCAATTCCATGAGATTAATTATATTCGCTTGCGGGAATTTCATGCTGAGATATTTTACTGTGGTGTTTGTATTTTTTGAAGAGCTGTCCGATATTATTGTAATTTTTTTGTCAGTATTAAATTGTTCTGTTTTTGACGGAAGAGAAATTATACCGGGTCTGCCTTTTATCTGATGATAGTTCTTCTGAACAGGGATTCTGTTTTTTGAAAAATTTAATAGTCTGGTGAAAAAACTTTCGAGTGCTGATTGATTTCTTTTATTCATCAAATCGTTCATATGGGCGGAATAATAACCGGCATAATTCATTTTTAGATCGTCGCACACGGCATTAATGTAATTTACAGCAGTATGATCAAAAAAGTGAATCGATGTGCAGATTATTCCGCAGTATTTCCCGTTGAAATTATGCTGTGCTTTTTTTTCATTAATCATTTCCACAAAGTGCTTGTACTGCGAGTTTACGGTCATGTAATAAAGCGGAAAAGCCCAGATGATAATGTCCGATTTTTTTATCAGTTTCATTTGTTCATTAAAAAATTTTTCATCATTAAGAAAAAGTTTAATTTTCTGTGCCGCGATAATGTATTCAAATTTGTGCTCAGGAAACTTTTTTTCCAGATATTTACAATACTGCATCGTGACGCTTGTCATACCTTTCGGGCTGCCGTTAATTATTGTTACATTCATTTTTTATCATCCTTTTAATCTCGTCAGTATTTATAATGTTCTTTTTTTTGAGTATTTCGTAAGTAACCAGTTTTTCTCCGGTCTCTTCGAGTAACTTCAGATATAACTCTTTTGTAATAACATTCTGTCCGGTAATAAATAATGAAACAAGTCCATGGCTGTAAATTGACATGTCGCGCAGAAGATTTAATAAAGTTTCATCATCGAGCTCTTTAAGAAATTTATCTATTCTCATTTTTTTCAATATTCCGGTTTTTTCATTTTCTGTATACGCATGTATGAATTTCATTCTGCCGGCCATGAAAATATACTTAAACAGTTCCGGTTCCTCTTCTGCAAAATTGAAATAACCCATTCCGATTGATAAAAATTCTTCGTCACTGTTTTTATCTGCATACATGTATTGTTGAGCAATAGCAGAAATGTTCTTAATAAGTTCCGACTCAAGATTTTCCATTGTACCGAATGTCCGGTAAATAGGCTGAGTTGAACCGTTCATTTCAGCGGCTATGTTTCTGGCTGTCAGAGCAGATTCACCTTTTTTTCGAATCAGATTAATTGCAGCTTCGATTATTTCCTCCTGCGAGAAACTGACTTTTGGACCCATAAACTCTCCTTTAAATAACGATTGGTATATAAAATAACAAATGTTATTTTATGTCAAGCTAATTAAATTTTTTGCATTAAAGGGAAATTGTAGGGCCTGCCGATTATATATTTATGCGTTAATCGACATTTATCGTTTCATTCTCCAGTGTGACATCGCTGGAAGCATGAATGTGTATTTAAATAGTAATTGAGAATACTGAAAAAGCGCCGGATGAGAAGCAGGAACCCGATTTTGGTCAGGTTGTGAAGAAGAAAAGATTTATATAATCCAAGCTTAATCAAAATTTAAAATTATGGGTACTTCCAAAAATCAGTATTTGTGACGACAAGGGAACATCTAAAATTGAATATTTAGAAGTTCCCTTATTTTTTACGATTTCATGATATAAAATTCGATTTTTATTGTTTTTTTCTTTTTTACTGAGTATATTATATGGCTCAAATTTGATAAAGGGACTCTGACAGGTGATTAAACTTATGAAAAATTTAAAGTTCGTTTGTCTGATTTGTACACTCGCAGTATTGTCTTGCAGTTTGAAAAATCCTTCCTTTCCTGATGTTGCAGTTCCTCATGAAGAAAAACTTTATGAGTATAGCGGTAAAATATTTAATGTTTTTTTTCACCCTTTGATAATACATCCGGAACATGCGTTTGACAATGACAAGCAACATGAATGGCTGTACACCTGGTTTGTAACGTATACTGAAGCTCATAATGTTATAGAAGATCTTTATTTAAACGATTACATTCTGGTGACTGTTGATGATCTCGTCGAGCAGGTGATTGACGAGTCTGGCGGTAAAGCAATTTTTAAAAAGAAAATACTCATGCTGCCGTTGAATAAAAAACCTTTGCTTAT
>JBFZEW010000324.1:0-3807 GCA_041306665.1 Spirochaetota bacterium
CTGTAAATATTTTTGTAAAAAACAAAAACATTAAAAACGTTAAAGTATCGATAAAAGACAGTAAAAATCTTAAAATCACATCTGAAAGTTTTAAAAATATTTCTTTCAGCAAAGAAGGAGACAAGCTTGTCAGTTTCAGCGCAAAAACTCCATCCGGTATCGGAAGAGCCGAGATTACAGTCGAAGCTGTCAGCGGAAATGAGACTGCTGAACAGACCGTTTCAATCGAAATAAGAAGTCCTAATCCGCTGGAAACTAAAACAATGCGGCATGAAATTAAACCAGGAGAAAAATGGAGCGCTCAGATTACTCCTTTCGGCATTGAAAACACCAACAGCGCAGTGATCGAGATTTCATCGCTTCCTCCGCTTAATCTTGAACAACGCATTGATTATCTAATTCAATATCCTCACGGATGTCTTGAGCAGACTGTTTCGTCAGTTTTTCCACAGCTTTATCTTGGTTCACTTACAGAGCTTAGTAAGTCAAAAAAAGCTGCTGTCGACGCGAACATAGATGCTGCGATTATTAAAATACACCAGTTCCAGCTTACAAGCGGAGCATTATCATACTGGCCGGGACAGGAATACAACATCAATGACTGGACTGGAATTTACGCCGGTCACTTCCTTGTTGAAGCGCAGAAAGCGGGTTACGCTGTGCCTTCTTCAATACTTACTCCATGGATTAAATATCAAACAAGAGTCGCCGAGTCATGGAAATCGAAAGATGAGACTTCTTCGCTGATTCAATCTTACAGACTGTTCACCTTAGCGCTCGCTAAATCTCCATCGCAGGGCGCGATGAACCGCATGAAAGAGAATGAAAAAATGAATCCGGCGGGTAAATATCTTCTTGCGGCAGCATTCCATATTGCGGGACAGAAAAAAGCCGCTGAAGAAATAATTCTCAACTCACCGGCTATGTCGGCGAAATATTCAAACTATGACATGACATTCGGTTCCGAACTTCGCGACAACGCGGTGATTTTAAACGCTCTTGTAATTATGGAGCAGAAATCGAAAGGTAAAAAATTAGCAGATGAAATTTCACGGGAACTTGCTTCGCAAAAATGGCTCAGCACTCAATCAACCGCTTATGCTCTCATGGCAATGTCAAATTTTATCGGCAATTCAGGTTCATCTTCTAATTTCAGTTATACGATAATCATCGACGGAAAATCAGAGAATAAAAAAACTACGGTCGCATTTTCAAAAACTGAAATTGGAAAAATTTCACAAAATGGCAGTTCAATAGAAATTGCAAACAATGAAAGCAAGACTCTGCTCTATGCGACTGTTGCAGTAAAAGGCTCTCCTGCGCCGGGCAGAGAAAAAAGCTTACAGTCAGGATTAAAAGTCGGCGTATCGTACAAGGACGCGTCGGGATCGAATATCAGCGCGAATAATTTAACACAGGGAAATGATTTCACGGCTGAAGTTATTATTACAAATAACACCGGCTCTGCCCTGCAGAATATCGCTCTGACGCATATCATTCCTTCAGGCTGGCAAATACATAATTCAAGATTTGAGACAGGCGCAATTTCACAGGATGCAGATTATCAGGATTTCAGAGACGACAGGATCTACAGCTATTGTTCGCTGAAGCCCAATGAAACAAAAGTTTTCACAGTAATGCTGAATGCTTCATTCCTTGGAAAATACTACATGCCGGGAATTTACGCAGAAGACATGTATAATGCAGATGTAAAAGGTTCAGTACCCGGAGCATGGGTTGAGATAAAATAACAGCTTATTTAAACAGCGGGATTATTCCCGCTGTTTAAAATCAACTTCAAGGCAGCTTTCATAAAATGAAAAAATTTTTATTCCATTGCAAAAAAATGATTCATCAAAAAATCATTGATTTAAAAATTTATATTTCAGAAAAATATTATTTATACGCGCGGGCACGTAAACTAATAAAAAGTTTAATATCAACAACGATATCACTTGCCGAGAAACATTTACCTCCGGAGATTCTAAAGCGCATTATTTCATATTCAGACAAAATTTCAGCATTTATTACAACTATTCTTACAAATTCTCACGTAAAAGTTTTTTTCAAAAAAACAGAATTATTTATATTTCATTTTAAAAATGCGGCCGTATATGCAGCAAAAAAATCTTTAACCGCAATTCGTAAAATTTATTCGTTCAAAGCGGGAAAAGTGTTTTTAAATTTATTTTTATTTTATTTTTTAATTTCAGTTTCATCGGCAATCATGCTCCCAAACCGTCTTTTTAATAATCCATATTCAAAAATAATAATGAGTAGTGAAAATCACCTGCTGGGCGCGAAAATTGCTGAAGACGGACAATGGCGTTTCAATAATAAAAAACGACTCCCCATTAAGTTCAAAACAGCTATTCTGAACTTTGAAGATAAAAGATTTTACTTTCACCCTGGAATTGATCCAGCTGCAGTGTGGAGGTCTTTCCGGCTTAATGTAAAACATCAGCGGATTGTATCAGGCGGAAGCACAATTTCAATGCAGGTTATCAGAATAAGCCGGAAAAATCAAAACCGTACAATCAGCGAAAAACTACTTGAAATGTTTTTAACTCTCGGGCTTGAACTGAAATATTCTAAAAAAGATATCCTTGAATTGTATGCTGAGAACGCGCCGTTCGGAGGAAACATTGTTGGTCTTTCAACTGCGTCATGGCGGTATTTTAACCGAGATCCTGAAGACCTTTCCTGGAGTGAAAGCGCGCTGCTTGCGGTACTGCCGAACAGTCCCGCACTTATTCATCCCGGCCGCAATCGTGACGCACTTAAGAAGAAAAGAGATTCACTGCTTTTAAGATTGAAAGAAAAAAAATATATCAGTGAAACGGATTACACGCTCGCAGTCAGTGAACCTTTGCCGTTAAAACCTGCTGAACTGGAAAGAAGCGCTCCGCACCTTCTTGATACTTTAATTTCGAAAAACAGCAGAGAAACTGTTTTCGAAACTACGATTAATTTTACAGCGCAGAATAGAATCATGGAACTTGTCGGCAAACATCACGCGATACTTGGCGCGAAAAAGATCAATAATGTCGCAGCGATTATTATTGATAACGAAACAGGCAACGTCATCGCGTACGCGGGCAACAGTCCTGACAGTGACGTTGAATCCGCGCAAAAGACTGAACTTTTCAGCGCTAAAGGACAAGACGTCGACATAATACAGAAACCCAGGAGCACAGGAAGCATTCTAAAACCCATTCTATACGCCGCCATGTTGAAAGACGGAGAAACCACGCCGCTGTCTCTTATCGCGGATATACCTTCACACTTTCAGGGATACATTCCTGAAAATTTTGACCGCAGCTTTTCAGGAGCGGTTCCGGCCCGCGATGCGCTCACCAGATCAATAAATGTACCGGCCGTGCGCATGCTGAAAGAATACGGGATTTACAGATTCTATAATCTTCTGAAAAACCTGGAAATGAGTTCACTGTTCCGGCCGGCCGATGACTATGGACTTACATTAATTTTAGGCGGAGCGGAAGGAACTCTTTTTGATATTGCAGCAATGTATTCATACATCGCTCAAAGCGCTGCCGGCAGAGTAGCGAAATCAATTTCAATTTTGAAAAACGGAAAACAGCATTCAGTAAATACAGGTAATCTCACGGAAGGACCGGCATATCTCACCATGGAAGCGCTGCTTGAGGTTATCCGGCCTGGAGAGGAAAATTACTGGCAGGCATATAAAACATCTCAGCAGATTGCCTGGAAAACCGGAACAAGTCTTGGTCAGCGCGACGCATGGGCTGTCGGATGCACCGTAAAGTACACAGTCGGAGTCTGGGC
>JBFZEW010000325.1:0-4115 GCA_041306665.1 Spirochaetota bacterium
ATGTAAAGAAGTATTTGCAGATTGATGAATTGAGTTTTAATTAGTCATCCTAATTTAATTTTAAAGGATGATTTTTTTTTACCAAAATGCATAATCTTGCTGAAAATAATTCAATAAAATTTAGTTATGGAATGGAAACATTGAAGTAAGATGTTCATGCTGATAGCTGAATTTATACAGGAAATTCTAAAATTATTGTTTTGCTGTTACCGTTCCGATAAAAGTACGAATGAAACCAGTATTTATGATTTTTTAAAATATAGTAAATACTGGTTTTAGTAAGTGATCATAATTTAGTTTTGTTATAATCCCATTATTTTATTTCATGAAGCCAGCCGAATTTATCTTCAATTTCTCCAAGCTGAATTTTCGTGTATCTTTCATAGAGTGACGTAAGAACCGGACCTGGATTATCATTTTTTGTAAAAATGAAATTCTTGCCGTGATAATTTATATTTCTGACAGGTGTAAGCACCGCAGCAGTTCCGACTGCGCCAATTTCATCGAAATCCTTAATTTCAGAAACTTCAACAGGTCTTTTTTCTACTTTCATGCCCATGTCAGCGGCGATTTCCGAAAGAGATTTATTTGTAATGCTCGGAAGAATACTCTGTGATGTTGGCGTAATATATGTATTTCCTTTAATTGCAATGAAATTTGATGTCGCGAATTCATCTATGAATTTTTTTTCTTTCGGGTCAAGATAAAGTACAATGGGATAACCTTGCTCTTTACCGAAATGACTTCCCGGAAGACCGGCCGCATAATTGCCTCCGACCTTGCAGTCGCCGACTCCATGCGGCGCCGCTCTATCGTAAGTTTCAAGAACAAGCGCATCGACTGGTTTGAATCCGCCTTTATAATATGGACCGACCGGCGTAACGAAAATTAAAAATATGTACTCGTCTGCCGGTCCAAGTCCGACTTTTGGACCTGTTCCTATCATCAGCGGACGGAGATATAGACTTGCGCCTGTTCCGTGCGGAGGAACAAATTTCAAATTGGCTTTTACGACTTTTTCGACAGCTTCGATGAAAATTTTTTCAGGAACATCAGGCATTAAAATACGTTCATTCGTTCGATTAAGTCTTTTTGCGTTTTCCTGAGGCCGGAAACATACAATTTTTTTATCAATTGTTTCAAAAACTTTCAATCCTTCAAATGCCTGTTGACCGTAATGAAGCGAAGGAGACGCAATACTCATGGAGATATTGTCATCAGAGCAAAGTTCGCTTTCAGACCATTTCCCATTTTGAAAATGATACCGGATGTTAAAATCTGTTTTTATGTAAGAAAAAGGCAAATTTGCCCAGTCAAGTTCCGCAGTTTGTCTCATAAAGACCTCCTCTAAAATCAGTTTATTTTTAAACTATAATTCTAATTGTCAAGAGAAATTATTGGAAGAAAATGAAACTCTAAAGTTTAGTTGTACTGTTTAAAATGAAGCTTATGTTTTCAAACTCATCAGGATGGTTCATATTGAATATGATTCCGTAAACATCTTCATCCTTCCAGACAACTTTCCCCGGAAAGGACATGTCTTTTCCGCGGCAGATGTGAAGAATGACATTTTCGTCATGGTCAAGCGGAACATTCGTAGCGATGCAGGCGCCTGTTACTGAAATATTTTTCAAATTACAGTCTACTTTATTTCCAGCACTGCGCGTGCTGTATAGATATTCACCGGTGAAGTTAACGCGGTTGTTTGATCTTTTATCTGGATATATCAAATGATTCCTCTTTAATAAATATTGATGGGGCCGTTAGTGTCGCCTTCAATGAATTGTCTCGCGAAATCGTTTTGTTTTGAAAAGAAATCTGAATTTGTTCCTTCAAAAGCCGCTTTTCCATCGTAAATTAAAATAATATCATCCGCGATTTTTTGCGCAAGCTTTAAATCATGAGTTACAACGACTGAAGTAACGTTGTATCTGTTTTTTATATCAATCATTAAATTAGCAATTTGATCTGTTAAAATAGGATCAAGCCCGGCGGCCGGATCGTCATACATGATTACTTTTGGGCGCATGCAGATCGCTCTTGCGAGTCCGACGCGTTTCTGCATTCCTCCGCTTAATTCTGACGGTAGTTTTTCTTCGTTTCCGGAAAGACCAACTGCTGTTAGCGCCTCGTTGACATTTAGTTTAATTTCTTCTTCACTGAGTCTTTTCCGGCGCATTCCAAAAGCGGTGTTATCATAAACATTTAAAGAATCAAAGAGTCCTCCCTTTTGAAAAACATAGGAGACAAGTGTGTTTTCGTCGCGGTAATAAAAATTGTTGTCAGCTTTAATTCCTTCGATTTCAATCTTTCCGTTGTAATTTTCAATCAAACCTGAGAGGCATTTCAGCAGAACCGATTTTCCGGCACCATTTTTTCCGAGAATAACATATGTAACTCCCGGTTTAATATGCAGAGATATATCCTTTAAAACATGATTATATCCGAATTTAACGTTTATATTCTCAGCTTTTATCATTTCAGTAATTTTTCTGGTTCCTGATAGAATCTAAAATATTCAAATATGAAATATATCTTCCTTCATAGATAACGCCTTCGTCAACCATCTTTTTAACATTGCATCCAGGTTCATGGTCATGGGAACAAGTTTTAAAGCTGCATCCCGGAAGATAATCAGTAAATTCATAAAAATATTTATCAAGCATGTGAGGTTCAATTCCAGTGATTCCGAATTCTCTTACGCCTGGTGTATCAATCAACTCAGTGTTTTCATCAAGGTCGTACATGATTACATTCGTAGTTGTATGTTTACCTTTTCCCGAACTTTCGGAAACAATATTAATTTTTAAATCTAAATCCGGAAAGATTGAATTTATAAGTGAGGTTTTTCCGACTCCGGAGTAGCCGATTAAAAGTGATCTTCTGCCTTTTATGCGTTTTTCAAGTTCATTAATTTTTTTATTTTCAACTGCGGAAACAAGAATGTATTTCAAACCTGAATTTTTATAATAATCTCTGATGTATTTTTCGTGTTCCTTTGATGCAAGATCTGATTTATTAACGCAGAGCAGAACATCGATGTTGTCTTTTTGTGCCCGGACTGCGATTCTATCGACAAAACGCAGATTCATTTGAGGCTCTGCAATTGATTGAATTACGACTATCTGGTCAAGATTGGCTGCAATGATGTCTTCTTTCGTGTTTTTGCCTTTTTCTTTACGGGAAAAAAAGTTTGCCCTGTCAACTATGTTTGAAATTGATCCCTGACCGTCACTGGATAATTCAAATTCTACAAAATCACCAACTGCGGCTGGATTTGTAAACGCTTTAAGTTCTTTATTATTTTTTAATTTTCCCTGAAGGAAACAATTCGTGACTCCACCGCTGTGTTTAACGCAGTAGTAGAGTCCGAATACTTTTGTTACAATGCCTCTATTAATTTCCTTTGACGACTTCAAAAGTTACCCTTCTGTTTTTTGCATCTGAAGAAGGAACTCCGCTCAGCGGTTCTGAATCGCCTACGCCTTTGTACTGAAGTTTTTTAGATGTAATTCCTTTATTTCGAAGAGCATCATGGACCGCTTTTGCTCTCATTTCTGAAAGTGTCTCGTTTGTAACAATTTTACCTTTTGGTTTTTCGGCAACAGTAGAATCCGTGTGCCCTTTTACAACAAGAACATAACCATTAGGAAGATTATCAAGAACTCCTTTTACAACCGGAGCTGCAATAGTCGCCCATTTGTCATATTTGTGCGCAGGAACTGATGCGCTTTTATAATCAAATCCTTCGTAAGGAACTTTCTCAAGCTGACTGTTTGATTGTTTTACAACAGCTTCTTCAGTTATGCCGGCACCTTCAGCTTTTTCTTCTACTTTCTGTGTTACTGCTGCTGCGTCTTTCTTCTGCGCTGAATCGCACGCGGACAACGCTATTGCAAGCAAAACTGCTGCAAAAATTGCTTTTTTCATTATTTTCTCCAAAATTTTACGATATTCAATTACAAGTAAATTTTAATTTTTTTCAGTGTCAATAAAAAAAAAGTTAAAGAAATTCCGCATTACCAACGATAATATTAATGCAGGAAACTTTAAGGTGTTTCCCTCCCGAAATTAACCTGACGTTTCTTAGCACTGCGCGTCCAAACTGTGCAGAA
>JBFZEW010000326.1:0-16612 GCA_041306665.1 Spirochaetota bacterium
TTGTAAAAGCCGGCTGCATACAGTTTGATCCTCTTGATGTGACTGGCAGAAACGCTGACCTTGTACTCCAAGCGCGAATTAAAAATTATCATCCACGCATTCTTGATAATCTTTTATATAAAGATAAAAAGCTGATCGACGGCTGGGATAAAATGATGTCAATTTATCCGGTAAATAACTGGCCCCATTTTGATCGAAAAAGATCATTGGCATATGATAATCTTAAAAATTCGGAAAGGGGTAAACCTGTATTCGCTGTTACCGACAAAGTTTTAAAATTTATCAAAAAAAATGGACCTTCCTGTTCATCTGATATTGATCTTGGAATGTCTACTGACTGGTATTGGGCTCCAACTAAGATGTCCCGTGCAGCTCTTGAAGGACTTTTCCATGCAGGTAAACTCATCATTCATCACAAAAAGAATAATCGCAAGTATTATGATCTTACTGAAAACCGGATTCCTGCTGAATATTTAAACAAGCAGGTTCTTCCAATTGATTCTGATTATCATGACTGGTATTTGCAACGAAGAATTGGAAATTGGGGGCTCTTCCGTAATGCACCCGGCGACGGATGGCTTGAAGCTTTAAATGGAACTGAACGTAATAATTCATTTAAAAGGCTGCAGCTTGAAAAAAAAATACATTCTGTAAGATGTGCTGGTTTTAAAGATGAATTTTTCATCAGAAGCCAGGATGTAAATTATCTCGCGAATTTTCTTGATTCTGATTGTGACAAATTTATAAATGAAAAAACCCAGATGAAATTTATTGCTCCGCTGGATAACTTCATTTGGGACAGAAAATTCATTGAAAATATTTTTAATTTTTCCTATCGCTGGGAAGTATATAAACCTGAATCTGAAAGGCAATTCGGTTACTACGTCCTTCCGGTTTTATACGGCAATGAATTCATTGCCCGGTTTGAACCACGGCGCGACAGAAAAACCAAAACACTGTTCATAAAAAACTGGTGGTGGGAAAAAGGATGGTCGCAGAAAAAAGTCAAAAAATCAGCTTTGGAAAATTCATTAAAAGAATTCTGCAGATTTCTTGAATGCGATTCTATTATCATAAACCGTGAGATTTCTGAAAATAAAATATTGAAATATAAATTTTAGTTTTAACTGTCAATTTGACATCTGATCAAGGTAAGCTAATAATTTTTTTACTTCATGCGTTTTAAGCTGTCTGTGCATTCCGCTTGTGAGATTTCCAAGCTGCAGCGGACCAATTGAAATTCTCTTTAATTTACGTATTTTATATCCGAATTTTAAAAATGTAATTCGAATCTGCCGTTTTTTCCCTTCGCTGATTGTGATGATTAGATTCTTTCCAAAATCATCAAGCATTTCAATTTTGCAGGGTTTTGTGTGGAATTCTTTTAAGTACACGCCTTTTTCAATTTTTTTCTGATCAATTTCTTTTAAAGGCTCGCTGATGTTGACGTGATAACGTTTCTCGCATTCAAATTTCGGATGCATAAGTTTAAATGCGGTGTCTCCATCATTAGTCATGAAAAGCAGTCCGGTTGTGTCCTGATCAAGTCTTCCGACGGGCACAACTCCAGATGTAATGTATTTTTCCGGCAGAAGCTGACTTACATTTTTTCTGTCGAAAGGATCTGACATTGTTGTAATGTATCCGGCAGGTTTGTTAAGAAGGACGTAGTATTTTATTTCACAGGGCGTAATCAGTTTGTTTTCAACTTTTACGACATCTGTATCCGTGTTTATTATTGTAGCAAGATCAGTAACTTTTTTCCCGTTTACTTTAACTTTTCCTTCAGTAATGAGAATTTCCGCTGCTCTGCGCGAAGCAACGCCGCTTTTCGCCAGATATTTATTTATTCGATATTCCATTATTCTTCCACTGTGAGAATTTTTTCTTCATCGGAATCGGGTTCCATTGATATTTTTTTAAATGAGTATGTAACGTTATTGCTGTCTTTATATTCCAGAAATAATTCTCCGCCGCGGTCAATAAACGAAATTACGTTTCCGACTGATGTGCTGTTTGAAAACGTCATTGTCTGCTCAATCGCATCCAGAGTGAATTCTCCGGTCATTTCTTTCCCCTGTTTTTTAAGCGAAAGATATTTCCCGTCAGGATAAATTTTCAGCAGATGAGCCGTGAAATCACCGCGTTTGTTGATGCTCCACCATTTTCCTATTAAAAGTTTCTTGGTGTTTTCAATTTCTTCGGTTTTAAGATCTTTTTCGTATGATTCTATTGAAGATGATGCATTTTCTTCGAAGAGCTTAATGTTAGCTCCATAAATCCATCCTGTAATTCCGTTATCAAGAAGAATTTTAAACCAATAATTCTTCTTTCCTGCGATGAAACTTGTTTCTGCCGACTGCTCTAATATGATGACTTTATCACCTCGGCGCAGCTCCTGAATTTTAGTTGAATATATGTATGGCTGCGTGCGCAAAGCCGAGTCTTTTTCAATAATTATGCCGATTTTATCTTCTTTCATCAATTCTGCAGGTTTATACTGGCTTTCTTTTTTGCATGCCGATAATAATACTGCTGAGATTAGAAATATAATTAAATAGATTGATTTTTTCATGGTTCCGCTTCTTTTAGTTTTTAATATAAGGTGCATACTACTTATTGGAAAATCAATCATTATTTGTAAAGCTTTTTATAATTAGAACGGTAATTTATAGCATATGAAATTAAGAAGTAAAAGTAATATTTTTCTCATTTTCGTTATTTTTGTGATATGGAGCTGTGTTTCAGCACATGGAACGGCAACGGCAGTCGAAAAAATTAAAATTATAAAGTATAATAATCATCGTTATGTCTCATTGTATGATTTTACAAGATCCAATTCGGATTATTATTTCAATGTTATCACTCAGAGAGGAGCGATTTATTATAAAAGTCACAGAGCGGTGTTTCAGCCGGGATTTTCTGTCATTGTTATTGATGATACTCTTTCAAAAAGCAGTTATCCCGTCATTCGAGTGCAGGGAGAAGTTTTAATTCCGCTGCCAATGTTTGAAGACATTATTGCTGTTTTCTATCCTGACAATAAATATGAAACTGTTGCTGATTATATAGTTAAGTCCGTTGTATCGGAGAAAACTTCTGATATCGCCAAAAAACCTGAAAAAGTGGAAAATACTCCTGAATATGAGAAAGAAAAAATTACTTTCATTGTGATTGATGCCGGCCATGGGGGAAAAGATCCCGGAGCATTAGGCGGCAAATCGCAGGAAAAAAAAATCACCTTGGAACTATGCAGGCGCGTTGAAAAATACATGCAGAAAAATCTTCCGGGAATCAAAATTATTCTGACGCGGAAAGGGGATTCCTTCGTTGAACTTGGCGCGAGAACTGAAATTGCCAACAGGCTGCTTTCTAAAGACAATAACGGAATATTCGTAAGCGTGCATGTCAATGCGTCTTTATCGCCTGCTGTAAGCGGTTATGAAACTTATTTCCTTTCGCAGAATGCGACGAATGAGGAAGCGCGGGCTACGGCATCGCTTGAAAATAACGTGACTGTTCTGGAAAACAAAAAGCACAGTGCTGCTGAAGATGCTGATTATGTTGAAGCATTAATGCTTACGACCCAGATTCAGTCTGAGAGTAAACTTCTTGCGCAAATAATCCAGACTCAAATGGAATCCAAACTAAAAATGTTTAAAGGACGAGGAATTAAAACCGCGGATTTTTTCGTTCTCAGAGGTGTTTTGATGCCTGCCGTTCTTCTTGAAGTCGGATATATTACCAATTCGAATGAGCGTAAATATCTTAATACTGTTTCATATCAGGATCAGATTTCAGAAAGTATAAGTAAAGGTATTATTGATTTCATAAAGGAATATAATAAAAATATTAAATAGATTGACATTATGTGCCATTTTGAAAATTTAATGATATATTTGTATCATGAGGGAAATATGAATAAATTTACAGCAAGAATCAAACAGATTTCGTTGAAAATCTCAGAAAAGATCGCCGCATTTTTCCGGCCATACGCTATTCATGTTAGAAATTTTTGTCTGAAAATATATAATTTGCTAATAAATAATGAAGACCGTGAATCACGCAGAATTCAGACAATTACTTTCGGCATTATGCTTGTTTTTATTTATGCAAGCATCAGCATAATTGTCGGCAGAAATCCTCTTGCTGTTTTCCGATCATTGCCTGTAATTGACAAGCGGGTGGAAATAACAATTTTTTTTCCTGACATTGATGGAAAGACTATTCTTGAAGAGAAAAGAAAAATTCAGCTGACTGATAATTATGAAGTCCTTGTCCGTGAAATGACAGAGATGATTGTAAAAGGTTCAAACTTTGAGAATACGCGCCTGGCGGTACCATTTGAAGGAATAATCCGTAGTTTTTGGATTGATAAAGATCGCTGCATTGTTGATTTCCGGCTTTCCATGCTTGATGATGCTGTTGCAATAGTGCCAGGAAGCGAAGAAATGTTTAAGGAATCCCTTGCTCGCACAATTAAGAAAAATATTCCAGGAATAAAAGAAGTTATTGTAATGGAGAATGGGATATACGGACGGAATTTATGGGAAAATGGAAACTAATTAAAGTTTCCACACCCCTTCGAAAACCTCAACTGCAGGGCCTGTCATAAAAACATGATTAGTTTTTTCATCCCATTCAATCTGCAGGTCGCCGCCTGTTAAATGAACGGTAACTTTACGGCCTAATTTTCTTGACAGATTTCCGGCTACAACAGTCGCGCATGAGCCTGTTCCGCATGCAAGAGTTTCTCCCGCACCGCGTTCCCAAGTCCGCTGTTTGACTTCATTTTCGTTGATTATCTGCACAAATTCAACATTTGTTCTGTTCGGAAATAAATCATTATTTTGGATAAATGGGCCGTATTTAGCGACAGGAAAATTATCTGTATCTTCAATGAAAATTACAGTATGGGGATTTCCCATTGAAACGGAGGTTATGTTGAATGTAACACCGTCATCGAGAAGAAGAGGTTCTTCAATCACAGTTCCCGGATTTCCAATCATCGGAATTTGAGTTCTTTCAATTTGAGGTTCTCCCATATCGACGGTAACTTCATGGACGAGATGGTTTTTCAGTTTAACTGATAAAATTTTTATTCCTGCGAGAGTTTCAATCCGCAGTTCGGTTTTTTTCGTAAGTTTATGATCATATACGAATTTCGAAAAACATCTTATTCCGTTGCCGCACATTTCCGATTCGCTTCCGTCTGAATTAAACATACGCATTTTGAAATCAGCATTATCGGATTCAAGAATGAGAATTATACCGTCTGAGCCTATTCCGAAATGGCGGTCGCTCATTTTAACGGCAAGCGCGGAAGGATTCGTGATTTTATTTTTTATCGCATTGATGTAAATGTAGTCGTTTCCGATGCCTTGCATCTTAATAAAAGGAATATCTGCCATAAAACCTCATTGAAGTATAAAAAAATTAAGTTTTTAAAATATTTATTGATATATTTTATTATGAAACAATAATAAACATGAAAAGAAATTATGAAAGCATTATTTTTACGAAAAGTATTTATTTTTCCGCTGATTCTGGTGATTTTTACTGTTTTAGGCATATATGCGGCGGTTTTTAAAATTCAAGAAGGATTTTCTCTTGATTTAACCGCATCGGCGCTGGAAATTAAACAGGAAAAAATCAGGGACAGACTGTTGTCAGTTCCGGTTCTTCTGTATCATAATATTGACGGGAAAGGACCTTTTTCAGTTACATCAGAACAGTTGAGACAGCAATTTCAATTTTTAAAAGATAATGGTGTCAGCGTTATTTCTTTGTCTGACCTTTTAAAACGTCTTGATGATCCGGTTCCGTATCAAGGAAATGTTGCTGTAATAACTTTTGATGACGGATATAAGTCAATGTATACGAAACTTATGCCGATCGCAAAAGAATTTAATTATCCGGTAACATTATTTGTTTATTTGGATTTTATAGGAAGTTCTTCTGAATCGGCTTTGTCATGGAACGAATTGCGCGAAATGGATGCAAATGGCATTGATATACAGTGTCATACAATCTCGCATATTGACATGGCTGCGGTTGAAAATTATAATGATCGTGAAATGTCACGGCGAATTTTCAATGAGCTTTATATGTCACGTAGGGTGATTGAAAAACAGCTCGGGAAAAAAGTCGACGTACTGGCTTTCCCGTATGGAAGGCTGAATATTGAATCCGTTAAACTGAGCGAAGCCGCGGGATACAAAAGGGCTGTATCAACGGAGTATGGTTCAAATCTTATCACGCGAAATAACTATATCATCCACAGACATCATATCAAAAGCGATTTTACTTTAAAGACAATAGAAAATATTGTATTCAAATATTAACGGTTATAATTAAGTGTAATAAACTTATGAATGTGCCAATTTTTAATTGACAAATACGGAATATGTGTTCTTAATTGATTAATCCATAAAAACGCGGGAAAATGAATGAAAAAAACGGCTCTGGCAGTGTTACTGCTATTTTTAATTGCCTCTTATCTGAGTGCAGATGAGATTGTATTAGTAGATAATGATAAAGTTCAGCAATATAATGGAAAATTAGGAATCTGGGAATATTTTAATTCTTTTCCTGTCATGGAAAGAAAAATCCGAATTTATGGTACTACTCTTGCTGCTGTTAAAAGTCTGAACTCTGATTTAAATGAAAAGAGAATAGGCGGATATTACTTTATTCCATACTCTGAAGGATATGTTGAAGAACTTAAATCGCAAGGCATAGAAAGAACAGCATTCAGTCTTCCTGACGGATATTATCTATGGCCGGTCCATGACCAGATGCTGATCACGTCAACTCTTGGTCCTCGATGGGGCAGATTTCATGCAGGTCTTGACATTGCTGCTGTTCCCGGCACAATGGTCATTGCTGCCATGGAAGGAATGGTTATTAAATCTGAATACGAAAGCGGTTATGGTAATGTAGTAGTTATTGAGCACAGAAATAAATTTACAACAAAATACGCGCATAACAGCGAAAATTTCGTAAGAGCCGGGGATTTTATTCAAAAAGGTCAGATTATAGCTCTTGTCGGCAGTACTGGCCGTTCAACTGGTCCGCATCTTCATTTTGAAGTCAGATGCAATGATATTCCGCTTGAACCTCTTGATTTTCTTTCCGAAGACGGTGTAAAGATAGTTCATAAATATCAGTCAAATGACAATTGGAAACGGAAAACGTCAGAATAAATGACGTTTTATATTGAATGATCATACCTTGCATTAATTAATGCTTCATATACCTTTTCATATTTTATAATGGAATCGTCCCAAGAGCTGTTATATTTCATCGCGTTTTGAACTAAAGCATTCCAATTCTTTTTATCTTCAAATTCATTTAACACGTTATTTATTGTTTCAAGCAGAGACATAGATTCCAGTTTATGAAATTTGAACCCATTCCCTTTCTGCGCGGCAGAATTCCAATTTGTAATTGTGTCATCGAGTCCGCCGGTTGCGTTCACGACCGGAATTGTTCCATATTTCATACTATACATTTGAGAAAGTCCGCATGGTTCATAACGCGAAGGCATGATGAAAATATCCGCGCCGGCATTAATTGCGTGAGCCGTTTTTTCATTGTAACCTTCATTGACTGAAATATTCCCGGGATAAAGTTTCTCGAGAGCTCGGTACATTTGAATAATGCCGGAATCACCAGTGCCGTGAAGAATGTACTGAAGATTTTTATTTGCGGTAAGTATATTTCCCAGAACAGCCGCGAATTGGTCCATTCCTTTCTGATGAGTAACTCTCGTTATTGATGCAAGCACAGGAATGTCAGATTTTTGCGGAAGATTCATCTTTTTCTGTAAAGCAGTTTTGCATTTTTTCTTTCCTGAAAGATCTGAAGGCGAATAATTAGACGCGATATGTTTATCAGTTTCAGGATTCCATTCTGCATAGTCCACTCCATTCAGAATTCCGGTTACTTTTGATATTCTGCTTTTAATTATTCCGGAAAGTTCATATCCGAATTCCGGTGAAGAAATTTCATTCGCATATTTTTCACTAACAGTTGTTATTGCATCGCACCAGAGAAGACCGGCTTTCAGGAAATTAATCGCATCATAGAATTTGAGACATTCTTCACTATACATTTTCCATCCAAGCTGGGAAAAGAAAATGCTGTCTTTGTTGAAAATCCCCTGATAACGCATATTATGTATTGTCATTATACTTCGGGAATTGAAAAAATGAAATTCATCTCTATAATGGGTTTTAAGAAATACAGGTATCAACCCTGTCTGCCAGTCATTACAGTGAATGATGTCCGGTTTGAAATTAAGAGCTATTAGCGCTTGAAGTGCCGCTCTTGAAAAAAAGGTAAAACGTTCCGAGTTGTCACTAAATTCATTATTATCATCCCCGTATAATCCTTTACGAGCGAAATAATAGTCGTGTTCAATGAAATAAGTTTTTACTCCGGGAATGAAATTGCTTCTTCTGACAGCTGCAAATTTTTCATCGAATCCAAAAGGAACAGTCAGCGGTCCAACGCAACTTTCAGGGCTAACCAGTTCAGATTTAATTTCACCATACCGCGGTAAAAGCAGAATAACTTCATGACCGTTTCGCGCCAGAGCTTTTACAATCGCTCCAGAAACATCGGCAAGACCTCCGGATTTTATGAACGGCACTGCTTCTGATGATATAAATGCGATTTTAAATTTTTTCATTTTGCTGCTCCCGGAAAGAATCCCCCGGAGTTTCCGGGGGTGGTAGTTTAAATTGTTATTTAAATTTCACTAATGAAGGAAGATAATCCTCAGGTTTTTCGTAACCGAGAAAGTTAAGAATAGTCGCCGCTATGTTTCCAAGACCGCCTTCTTTTATGGAAGAATCAATTTCATATTCTCCTTTGAACTGAGGATCATAAATCAGAAAAGGAACAGGGTTAAGCGTGTGAGATGTTTTTCTCGCTTTTTCGCCTGTCTTTTTGTCGATTTTTATAACGCCGTTTTTATCTGCTTCGAACATTTCATCTAAATTTCCATGATCGGCTGTTATCAATGCAACACCATTACTTGCTTTGATTGCGGGAAGAATTCTTGAGAGCATTAAATCAACAGTTTCCATTGCGATTACAGCCGCTTCCATGTTGCCCGTGTGACCAACCATGTCGCCGTTAGGAAAATTTAACCGGATAAAATCATACTTTTTATTTTGCAACGCTTCGATGACTTTTTCTGTAATTTCAACAGCCTTCATCCATGGTTTCTGGTCAAATTCGATTCTATCAGAAGGGACTTCTTCATAAATTTCGGTTTTATCATCAAACTTGCCGCTTTTATTCCCATTCCAGAAATATGTTACATGACCGAATTTTTGAGTTTCAGAAATAGCATATTGCCTGCATTTTTCTAAAGCGAGATATTCACTGACAGGATTATTTATCACAGGAGGCTGAACGAGATATTTTGCCGGTACATGCAGATCTCCATCATATTCCATCATGCCGGCGTAAATGATTTTAGGAAATCTTTTTCTGTCGAATTTATCAAAAACTTCTTTTTCAAAAGCCGCGGAAATCTGAATTGAACGGTCTCCTCTGAAATTGAAAAATATAACTGAATCACCATCAACAATCGCTCCAATCGGACCTGATTTATCCGCAATTGTAAAGCTTGGAAGGTATTGATCTGTAATTCCGGGCTGCTCTGTCCGGTAAGTTTCAATTGCTTCTCTCGCAGAAGCAAAGTGACGCGCTTCACCTAGAACATGAGCGTCCCATCCCCGTTTAACAATAGACCAGTCGGCTTCATAGCGATCCATTGTTGTTATCATTCTTCCGCCGCCTGAAGCTATTCTGTAGTCAAATCCGCTGCTGTTGATTTTTTCAAGTTCCGCTTCGAGTTTATCAACATAATCAAAAGCTGAAGTTTCCGGAACATCGCGTCCATCAAGAAGAATATGTACTCTGACTTTTTTAATTCCTTCTGTTGAAGCTCTGTGGAGCATTTGAATCAGGTGAGATATGTTTGAGTGAACATTTCCATCAGAAAGAAGACCAAGGAAATGAAGAGCAGTTCCCTGCGTAAGAGGTTTTTCAATAACCTGTTTCCATACTTCGGTGGTGAATATGTCACCGGTTAAAAGAGCTGCTTCAACCCGCATGGCTCCCTGTTCGAAAATGCGTCCCGCGCCGATTGCGTTGTGGCCGACTTCTGAATTACCCATATCTTCATCGCTTGGAAGTCCAACAGCTTTTCCATGAGCTTTTAGTGAAGTAAAGGGTGCTTCTTTCATGAGCTTGTTTAACTGTGGTGTACGGCTATTGATGAATGCATTTCCTTCATAATCCAGTCCAAGCCCGACACCATCCATAATTATTAGTACTACGGGTCCCTGGCGTTTTGTAAATTTCGGGTGTTTATTTAATTTTATCATTATTCCTCCATTTTTTTCATAAATAATTGGCATAGTAAGTGATGAATTTGTCAATAAATTTAGTTACGATGCTTTTTGTTTAATTCAGTCTATTATAGCTTGAAAAGTAAAAAATTATAGCAATAATTAATAGTATAGAATAAAATTATAAGAAAATTTCAATTTTTTAATTAGAATTTAAGTGTATTTAAGATTTTTATATCATTGAAATTGCAATTTTCTGAAAAAAAACAATAAGGTTTTAGTCCGATTTTCGGTTAATAATTATAATGAGTATGTCATTTGGTTTTTTTCGTTAGTTTTTACTCTTTCATATGAATACAGAGTCTTTTTTTGAAGTATGGAACCAAATATGCCATTTTTTTTCTATATTCATCGTAATTAATGAAAAATCCGTCTTTTAATAATTTTGTAATATTTTTTGAATACATTTGAATAAGCTGTTTCCAAAAAAGAATAAAACCAATGAAAGCAAGTTTAGAAATGGAAATCTTGTATTTCTGCCTGCTTGCGGAAAAAAGTTCAATTTCATTCTCGTCCAGTGTATAATAAATAGTTTCCCAGTCATTTGGCGAATGATTCTGATATTCTATAAGCTTGCCGCTTATTCTTCCCGATTGAATAGCTTTAATAGTTAGTTTAATAATATCTTTAATTATCTCATTGCGAGTAAGGTTGTATTTTTCAGCTGCGAGACAGATTTCATAAAAAAACTTTTCGTCTACATTTGCTGATGTTCCATGTTTTTTGATTTTTTTCATTTTTTTCTCCTTTAAATAAGAGTAATGGCTCTCAATTATATAACGGAAATTTTTTAAAAAATGTAAAAATTTTTTGGAAAATCTTTCATATTTGAGGAAAAAAATAATTATTGTAATTTTTATGTGTTTCTGCATAATTATGTATTAAAATAATACACTAATAAAAGAGGCAATATGGCTGATAAAGTTCCTTTCAGAACGAAACTGGCATTCGGTGTCGGCGACATTTACGGTGGCGGTTCGTTTAATATTATCAATTTTCTTTATGCGTTTTTTCTAGCGAACATTGTCGGAATCCCGACGTGGTGGGCTGCTGTAATAATGATGACAGCAAGATTATGGGATGCAATCACAGATCCAATAATGGGATTTATTTCAGACAATACTCGGACAAGAATCGGCAGAAGAAAACCTTACTTCATCGCAGGTATTCCTCTTATAATTATTTCAATGATATGGATTTGGTATCCTATTTCAACCGATTCACTGACATTAAAAATTCTTTTTGTCGGCGGCGGTTATATTTTTTATAATACTGTTACAACTCTTGTCATGGTTCCGTACATGTCCTATGCTGCGGAGATTACTCTTGATTATTATGAGCGGAATTCTTTAAATACTGTTCGCATGATGTTTTCTCTTGGATCATCGCTCATGTGCGCGATTTTGCCTCTTGCAATTGTCAGTTATGTTTCCAATAAAACAGGCAGTTATGCTACCGGATATTTCGTAATGGCATTGATTATCAGTCTTATTTTTGCGCTTCCATATTTCGCTGTAATTTTAGGCACCAAAGAACGTCCTGATTTTGCTTCAACTCCGCAGAGAAAAGACTGGTGGACTCCAATGATCAATGCTTTCCAGGTAAGGAGTTTCCGGAAACTAATAATTATTTATTTAACTGTTTTCGTTTCGTTGGATTTAATTACTACTTCATTTCAATTTTTCATGACTTATGTTATAAAGAGACCCAATGAATTCGCATCAGTTCTTGGTGTCCTGATAATAGTTGAAATTATTGCGGCAATATTTACGGCTCCTGTTGTTAAAAAAACAAATAAAGCTGCTGCAACAATCGGCGGATGTGTTCTGTGGATATTGACAGGCCTTTCAACATTATTTGTAACTCCTGAAAGCCCGGCAATTTTTATTTATCTGATTGCCGCTTTCATGGGAACTGCCATGGCTTTTCCTATTGTATTACTTAATAGTCTTTTCGCTGATGTCAGTGATGTCGGAGAGCTTTATTTTAACAGCCGTGTTGAGGGAACTTTTTCCGGCGTCCAGACTTTTGTCCGCAAGGTTGCTTCGGCGGCAGCTAATTCTTTTTTTATGCTTGCTATCGGCTGGGCGGGATTCGTCGCGCCAATAAAAGAAATCACCGGTTTACAGGAAAACTATATTTTTCAATCTCAACCGAAACTTTTAGAGTATACAATCAGAGGTACAATTGCATTCGTACCTCTTATACTTCTTTCTATTGGAATACTTGTCGCCATGAAATGGCCCATTTCAAGTAAACGTCATGAGCAATTACTGGTTTATCTCGAAGCGAAAAGAAAAGGAACTAAATGTGATTCCGCTATCGCTGCTGAAGTCGAAAAACTGCGGAATACAGTGCTTTAAATGTTTCGGCATACTTATCATCTTACACCGCCCTCAGGGTGGATGAACGATCCGAATGGGTTTTGCTTTTTTAACGGCAAGTATCATTTGTTTTATCAGCATAATCCGTTTGCGCCAAAATGGGGGAAAATGTATTGGGGTCATGCAACCAGTGATGACCTTGTAGTGTGGGAACATCATGAAATTGCTTTGAAGCCTGATACTTTTTGGGAAAACTTTCTGGGATGTTTTTCGGGAAGTGCCGTTGAATTTAAAAACGAGCTGAATTTATTATATACCGGGTTTTCTCTGCGAGGTCAGTTTCAACTGAGAGCTTTTTCAAAAGACGGGTATCATTATGCAAAAAACAAGCTTCCGGTAATTGGTCCGCGCGATCTTCCTCCAGGCGGAGGATCGTTGCATTTTCGGGATCCGAAAGTTTTCATCAAAGGTAATGATTTTTATTGTCTTCTTGGCGGAAGATTCAAAGATAGAAAACTTAAACAGAAGGGTTCGCAGATTTCTTTATACAGTTCAACAGATCTAAATTCATGGAAATTCATCGGTATACTTCTTCGTGATGACGTTACAGAAGACGGTATTTTTGAATGCCCTGATTATGCTTGTATTGACGGCAAAGATGTACTTTTCGCAAGCCCAATGTTTTATAAAAATAACAACCTGCACGATTTTGAAAATCTTCATCCGGTTGTTTATATTCCTGGAAGTCTTGATCACAAGAAAGGAATTTTCCTTCCGGATTTTTCCGGCAATGAAAAATATTTTGAACTTGACGGTGGGACTGACTTTTACGCTTCACAGTCAATGACTTCTCCGGATGGAAGAATTATTCTGACTGCGTGGATGCAGATGTGGAAAAGAACAATGCCGACAGCTGTTGAAGGATGGGCGGGTGCCATGATTTTCCCGCGGGAATTGACTTATGAAAATGGAAGTCTTTTGCAAAATCCTGTCCGTGAAATTGAAAAATATCGAAGAAATCCTGTGCTTATAAAAAATCATACTTTTGAAAAATCAATTTCATTTGAAGGTGTTAAAGGCAGCATTTGTGACATTGAGATAAAAATCGATCTATTGAATTCTTCTGTTTTTGGAATAAAATTTTTTCAAGGCGCGTTAGATAATTTGATATGCGCTTCATTGCAATATGATCGAAATACAAACGAACTAACTTTTGACAGATCAAATACTGTTGTTAAAATTCAATCGCTTCATAAAAAAGAAACGCAAAACTCCATCAGAACAACAGAATTATTTCTGAATAATAACACTCTTCATTTGCGAATTCTTTTAGACAGATCAAGTATAGAAATATTCGCGCAGAATGGCTTGAAAACAATTACTTCACTTGTCTATAATAACGACATGGATGATGGAATCGAATTTTTCTGCGATAAGTCATCCCGCGTCATTGAATTGTATAAGTACGACATTATTGTTTGAAAACGCTGCGTTTCATAATCTTTTTTTATATACGAACCTTACGTCGTTGGAAATATTTTTAAAATGATTGTTGGAGCCGCAGATATTAAAAAAGCCCCTTTCGGGGCAATTTCAATATCTGCAGTATATCCATGAATCTTTTTTTGGAAAAAGTATTTCTGTCAGCAATGCCGCCTTTGAGCTTTCAGTATAAGTGTCCGGACGTAAGGAATTAATTTCATTAAGATTTTTATGTCCAAAAAAAATTACCGGAATCATGTCTTCTGTGGTATTTAGAATATATGTTTCATTCGTTTTTGCCGTTTCCAAGTTTTGAATTTCTTTGTTTCCAGCCGTACTTTTAATTAGACATATTTCTGTGATTTTGCCGTCTTTGAAATTTATATCTATTGTACGTGAATATAAATTTACGCGGAAAATTCCACTGAAATATATCATATCTGAGTTTGAAATTCTATCTTCAAGAACAGGAGATATTTTTTTAAGAAAATTTTCCGCGTCAGGTATTTTGATCTGCCATGCATAACCGCTGCAAAATTTTGCTTCGAAGTTGAATGCTGTTTTTACTAATGCTGCGTTTCTGTGTAAATTGATTCGGATGTAAGGCTTGTTTCTTTTTCTGCATAATTCGCCGCAAAAGTTGAGTAACTCGCATGCAGCGTTAAATGAAATGTTTTCACTTGCTTCACTAATAATCAATCCGCTTCCGAATCCATGAAAATTAATTTTAAAATAAAACTTATCGCTTTCATTTTCAATGATGTAAAATTCTCCCGCGTATTCCAGTTCATAATTTCCTGAAATACCGAGTAAATAAGTCCATTCTTCTCTTGAGCGTTTAGCGGATATATTGAACCTTATCTGCTGTTTAATTTCTTCTGTCATGAAAAATTCCAAATCATTGATATTCCCCAGCCTGATTGAAAATCGTCCGTAATTAAGGGTTCCAATACTGTGAAGCGGCAGATTGATGTGATTCTCAAATTCAACCGAATAGTAATAGCCCATTTTACTGTAAAATCCTGGAATTCCCTGAATAATTGAAATGTCATAATTGTTATTTTTCATTTCTTTGTCGAATTCTTCACCAAGACGTTTCATTAGTCCCTGATTTCTGTGCTGAACATCTGTTGCTACTATTCCCATTTCTGCCGCATTCAATTCTGTATTGCTGAAGTTTATTTTCCATGGAATCAGCGCGCAGGCAGATACAATCTTTCCGGAATTGATTTCTTCAGCGACAAACCATGATTCCGGTTTCATTCCCGGAAGACTATGTGAAAAGTGTTCGGCTAAATCACCCACCTTTTCAGGCGTGTATATCTCATTGAAAAATTCTTTAATTTGACTTATATCGTTTTCTTTAATTGCTCTTCTGAATATATAATTTTCCATTATTTTCTCCGTGTAATGTTGAAATGTGTAACAAAATGCCGGCAGTAAACTGTTAAAACAGAAACGCACCGAAAATATTATGCTGTTTATTTAATAGTTATATAATCCTGATTATTTGAAAAACAGGATATATTTTAAAATGGGGACTGATCAATGCGAAACCTGCGGAAGCGTTAACGATTGAGCAGTTACTTTACATAAGCGTTTTTAGAATTGGTTTTTAACATACTATAAAAATAATTCATGTATTATATTTGTCAATAAAAATTTTTTCATTGTCAATTCGCGTTATTATTGAAAACCGATTTGAGTGAAGCAGAAACATTTTATTTTGATTTTTTATCTTTCTAAAAGTCCTTTAGTTCTCCATGCTCCAGACCGCCATCTTGCGAGCATAATTAAACCGCGCGTCCATTCATCCGCAGTAAGTGCGATCCAAATTCCGAAAAGTCCCAGACCTGAGTGAATTCCAAGCAGCCATGAACCTCCGACTCCGATTGTCCACATTGAAACCGCGCCAATAGCGACTGGAAAATTAACATCGCCGGAACCTTTCAGTCCGGGAATAATAATCGTGTTAAAATTACGGCCCGGTTCCAGAATGAGACTTATAAGCAGAACAGATGATGCGATTGAAATTATTTCCGGATTCTGCGTAAAAATATGAAGTATCGGTGTTTTAAATATATTAACAATAATTACCATCAGCAGTGATATTGTGAAACCAACCGAGATATATTTGTAAACTTTTCTGTGCGCTTCCTCATGCAGATCTTTTCCGACATAATATCCTACTTTTATCTGCGTGCCGGAGCCGATTGATATTCCTGACATGAATATGTATCTCGAGAGTGTAATTACGAGACTGTATGCCGCAAGCGATGAAGTCCCGAGCTTCGCGATCATTCCTGTAATTACAATCTGGCTGACGTTGTACATTAGGTTTTCTCCGGCAGTCGGCACTCCCACGGATAGAATTTT
>JBFZEW010000327.1:0-2593 GCA_041306665.1 Spirochaetota bacterium
CACTTGTGGTGAGCACTTCGGCAGGCTCAGTGACCGCTGAGTTGAACCATTACTATTCATTATTCATTATTAACTGCCTTCTTATATCTTCAGGAATATGCACTGGTGCGGTCAAAATCAAAATAGAGTATGTGAAATAAAATTAAGAAAAAATATTTAAAATTTCAATATCGGATAGATTGAAATCTGATTCATTTCTGGTAACCAGTATCAGATTATGAACCTGTGCAGTTGATGCAATAATATTATCCGGTACTTTAATTTTTTTCATTTTTCTGTTTTTTATTGATTGAATAGCAATCTGTTCAGATGTATCTAAAATTTTAAAACTATTTAGCAAATCTACTACATTTAATTCATCATCATTGTTAAAACTAAATGACATTACTTCAATAAAAGAAATTCTCGATATGGCACAGATATCTATATTCTGTACTATAAAATCTGTAGCTGTTTTTTCTCCATTTAAATGATAAATGATTATATTTGAATCAATTAAATACTTCAATATCAATCCCATTCAGATCGAATAGTTTTCTGCCATTCAAGCGGATTAATATTTTTATCTTTAAGAATTCCAGATGTCTTTTTTATTGATTCAGTGCTGTTATATTTCACATCCTGAGAAATATTTTCGAAAGGAAGAATCAGTATTTCCACTTTTCGGTTAAGATATTCTTTCGGGATGTGAACTGTATATTCCTCAGATTCCGGGTTTATTATTTCTCTAACCATTCTATTCTCTTTTATACTTTTTTATGATAATTTAGCAGTCTGCATTATTTGTTCTAAATTTCAAGCAATTTATATTTTTATGATTAACATTTTAAATCTGCTGCAAGGCCCCTAAATCCACTTCGACAGACAAAGATGCTAGCTATTACATGTTCCATGCATCACCCCGGAGGGGAACTTTTAAATTTTATGATTACAAAATTTTTTTTTAAACAATAATATCAGAGCTCGAATAACTTTCAGAAGTCCCACTTTGGGGATTTAGGGGGCATCTGCAAAGTTAAAAAATCCTTAATCACAGACACCGACACCGACACAAACCACTTTCCCCTATTCATTATTCATTATTCCCTGCCTTCTCTACGCGCTGTGCTGAATTTCATTGAGACTTTTTATTAAATCCAGTTCTTTTGACTTTTGACTTAATTCCTCACGTAAATCACATTCCATTTGAAGTCCAAGCCAGAAATCAGCCGTAGTACCAAAATATTTAGAAAATCGCAATGCTGTATCCGTCGTAATACTGCGCTTTGCTTTTAATATCTGAGATATTCTTGTGGGTGGAATATTTGTATCTTTTGCTAGTCGGTATGCGGTAATGTGGAACTCATTGAGAAATTCCTCTTTTAATATTTCACCGGGATGTATATTTTTTATCTTTTTCATAACATTTTCCTTTGCGCCTTCACTTTTTAAAAAAGATAAAAACAATTTGAACAAATTATTATCAATTCCTGAGTATACTAAATTTCAGAATATATTTAATAAATACATATAAAAAATTAAAAATCATCATTACTATTATGAAACTGATTTTATCACGATTAATTTCAATTATCTACAAGCTAATTTTGTTTGTTTTAAACACTTCCAATCTACCAGAGTTTCAGTTAAATACCTGCTGTCAATTTACGTCATTTTTCAATTGGAAAACGGGATAATCATGGACTTGTGATGAGCACTTCGACAAGCCAAACTCTGTCGAATCATTTAGTAAACATATGTTGCATTCATCGAAAATCGGAAAGTTGAAAGTAAAAAATAAAAAGAATTGTTTGACGGTTACGAAATCAATCAGTATCATATACATAGTATAAATTAAAGAGAGAAATTATGCAGAAATCAATAGAAATCAGTCAGTATACACGTCAGGAAAAACTTGATTTATTTGAAACCCTTTGGGAGAATTTATCGGAAAATGATAGAAATTTCGAATCTCCACAATGGCATGCAGAGCAATTATTCAAAACTGAAAGCCGAATCAAAGAAAATAAAGAAAACATCACCGACTGGAATGAAGCAAAAACTCTTCTGAATAAACATTTTGAAAGAAAATAAAAATTACAGAAACTGCTATCGAAGACCTCTATAATGGCCGGAATTTTTATGAAAGTCAGGCACCTGGAATTGGCGGATATTTTTTCAAAACAATTTTCAATGAAATAGATTCTTTATTGAAAAATCACGGTATTCACCCTGTATTTTTCGAATTTCACCGGATGCTGTCTAAAAAACTTCCATTTGCGGTTTACTATAGGGAAGAAAAAGAATTTATTATTATTTATAGGATTCTGGACATGAGAAGAAATCCGAAAAAAACAAATGAATATATTAAGCCCATAAAATAACCGATGTATTTACATTATTTTGCTCATACAAAGTAGTAAAGTAAACTAGTCCCTCTCCGGGGCAATGCATTGAGCATGTATCAGTTCATAAAGATGAAAGTGAAAAGTCGAAAGTTTAAAGTGATAATTTAAAATTAAAAATTCAACATTCATAATTATTTAACTAACCATTAACTACTAACTATTAACTATTGCTTACACAGACACAGACACAGACACAGACACAGACA
>JBFZEW010000328.1:0-8665 GCA_041306665.1 Spirochaetota bacterium
GGTCTAATTAATATGTTATTATTATTTTCAGCTACTGATTTTTCACAATACTATCTTCACGGATTAGCAATGGTATTATTAATACTACTGATATCATCTTTACTCATTAAAAATGAAATTAAAAAAGAAAAGCCAATTTTACCGTCTTCATTTCCATCTCTGAGAAAATTTGATAAAATCAAATTATTTGAATTTTTTACAATACTATTTATTCTTATTTTAAGTGCAATAATAGCGCAAAAATTCAATAAATTATCTAATCCGGTTTTTATGATAATTATAATTTTAATAATTGTATCAATTTTATGGATTTCTATTTTAAAAATTTGGAATATTATTCTTTTGGAACTTCCAAATTATAATCAAAATCTTCTAGGCTGCAGAAAATTTCTTCCTTTTCTAATTTCAATTACATTTTTAGGTTCGATTGTCGGGGAAACTCCTCTGAGATCAAATTTATCTTTTTTGTTGAATTCTTTTAATGAATTCCCTTTATATTTCATAATTCAAAGTTTTTTCTTAGTAACTTTAATATGTTCTTTAATTGGAATACATATGCTCATCCCTACGACCGCAATTCTATTTTCTGTAAATCCAGCTATTATTGGACTAACAAATCCGGAATTTGCACTTACACTTTTATCCAGTTGGTTTATTGCCATGTGTGTAAGCCCATTTTCACCATATACCATTTTAATCTCTGAGGTAAATGGTGTTTCAGCGTTTAAATCTGCATTTTATAATCTAAAATTCGCTGGAATAATGTTTTTTTTAGCTCCAGGACTTATTACGTTTATTAGTTTTTTAAGTTAAAAAATATTTTCTTTAAGCAATGTTATATAATCATTTGTAATTTTACTTTTGTGAATTAAAAATGTATATTTATCACCTTACAATAAAATCCTTTATAAAAGGTCGATTTTTCTCAGATTTTTCTTATAGATTATCACATAGATTATCAATTCATTGAATGTAGATCTGTTCATATTGTTTATGTGCACTTTTAAAAACTAGTATTTGTGCCGACAAGGGAACATCAAAAATTTAGTTTTTAGAAGTTCCCTTATATTCGTCAGCAAGCAAAACATCACTCTTTTACAAGAAAATTATTTTGCATGATTAAGAAAATCGAAATTTGCATTATCATATTTAAAGTTATGCACCATTTTTTTTACTTTTTTCAATACAAAATCTTCTTTTTTTACCTCTTTTTTTACCTCAGAGATCAAATCTAGATCAAATCTAGATCAAATCTTAACAATATAAAAAAGGAGAGTCTTCACTCTCCTTTTTATGTGACGAAAAACAAATAATAAGAAAATTCAATCAACTTTGAAAAACTTAACATCTTCAAGAAGGCCATTCGCCATTGACGACAAATTCTCAGTGGACGCTGAAATTTCCTCAGAGATCGAAGCGTTTGACTGTGAAAGTTCATTGATTTCAACAATTGATTTGGAAATTTCATTGATAGCTATTTTTGTTTCTTCAGTCGCGTGACGTATCTGATCGGAAATATTTTTTGCCCTGTCAGCGTCTTTAAGCACTTCTTTATTCGTTGTGGTATATGTTTCCATGAAACTGCTGATTTTTTTATTCATGTCGTTAATTGAACTTATTCCATTAAGATACTCAGTTATTAAATCCTGAGCCTGTTTGATGTTTCCCTGACCGTTTGTAATCTCTTTACTATTGATTTTAATCAGATTATCAATATCTTTTAAGCTCTGTGCTGTCTGATCGGCAAGCTTGGATACTTCATCGGCAACAACAGCAAAACCACGACCAGCGTCGCCAGCGCGCGCTGCTTCTATCGCGGCGTTAAGAGAAAGAAGATTTATCTGTTCGGAAATATCGTTTATTATTGAAAGAATGTTCTGCATGTCCTTGCTTGAACTTATCAGCTTATCCATGCTGCTGTTCATTGCTTTCAACGCGATCTCACCATTTGCGGCTTTCCCTTTCAAGGTACTTGTAAGGCTGAAAGTCGTATCTGTCATGCCCTTCATTTCATCAACCATTTTGGACATGTTCCGTATTTTTTCATCAAGAGTAACAATACTTTCATTCTGAACTTTTGCTTCATTGGCGACATTCGAAACACTTTCTCCAATCTCTTCAATAGCGGCAGTAATTTCTTCCGCGTTCGCCGACTGGCTCTGAATGTTATTAGAAAAATCATTCGATGCCCGTGAAATTTCATTCGATGAAGTCTGCAATTCGGAAGATGAATTAGCTACGCGCTTAACAACAACCATAAGTTTTTCCGAAAGTCCGGTTATGCTGTTAGTTAAAACTCCCAATTCGGTTTTAAGTTTTTTAAATTTTTCCGGCACCTCAACCTTTAAAGTACCGTTCGCTAATTTATCGATTTCATTAGTAGCGACAATAATCGGATTAACTATTGCTCCTGAAGTAAAATAAGCATAAAACATAGATATAATTAAAACAATCGCTGAAATTGCAAAAACCAATATTGAAATACGGTTAGAACTTGCAGATAATTCGCTTTCTTCCATTAATGAACAAAGAATCCATGAAGTATTGGCTACTTTTTTACTGACAGCAAAATATTTTTTCCCATTTAAGACCACACCAAAACTTGATTTTCCTTCCTCGAAAATCTGACTTAACCCTTCAATTGGAACTTCATCTACTTTTTTAAAGTTATTTTCCGGATTATTCCCATCCGCCATGATTATTCCTGTTGCATGTACAATCATTGAAAATCCTGTTTTTCCAGTTTTCATGCCAGACAACAAATCACTGATTGATTTGTTACTCGCGTCAATAGCCATTACACCTACTATTTCTCCATTCATATCCTTAAACGTTATAGCATTACTTATAATTAATGAACCTGTAACAGCATCTGAATATGGATCAGTATTTATAATTTTACCTGGATTTTCAATTGCCTTTGTATACCACGGTCTCACTCGAGGATCATATTTTTCGCTTCCTCCAGTTTCAGGCCATTGAAGATAGCCTCCGTCTTTTAATCCGTAATAAACATACATTGTTCCCGGATGAGCCTTCGCGTAATTATCGAACATTTCAAATATAATTTGTTCTTCTCCGCCGTTTTTTCCAGGAGTCATGTCATATTTGCCGGTAATATCTTTATAGATAGTTATTTTTCCTAAAGAATTTTTCACTGATGGGTTATCCGCGAACATTTGTATGTTTTTATAAAGACCATCGTAAAAGATCTGAATGGACTGCTCAACAATATTTAACTGCTCGTTTGTACTTCGAATATAATCTTTTCTCGCTTGTGAGTGAACGTTGAATCTTACAGAAATGCTGATTATTACAACTGCCACTGTAAGTATGAACGCCGTAGAAATCATCAATAACATTTTTACAGAGCCTGTTTTCTTTTGCATAAATCCCTCATATTTTAATTATAATAGTAATAGAAAGTGACATTAAATCTGTTTAAAATTATATCACAGCGGATGATAAAGTCAACAAACGATTATTAAATTCTAATTATTTTTTGAATATTTACAAAAAAATAAAAACGCTTATAAACCATAAATTTATACCAAACCGGACAATTCCATGATGAAAAACATTTAATGTTTGCGGCGCGCACATTTGATTTTTGCCTCCAACCTTCACACCTCAGAGACATAATATTCAATACGTCAAAAATTTTACCTCAGAGGTAATAAAAAATTATGCGTAACACTAAATTTTACCTCAGAGATGTAATATTACATATTTCTCTTCCGCTTCCTATTTGAATGAACCAGTCAATAAAACAAAAAAGAAGAGCGAAAACTCTTCTTTTTTGCTGCACACAAACAATTTTTATTAAGCTCAGTTAATTTTAAAAAACTTAATTTCTTCAAGCAATCCGTTTGCCATTGATGAAAGATTCTCAGTCGATGCGGAAATTTCTTCTGAGATCGATGCATTTGATTGTGAAAGCTCATTAATATCAACAATTGATTTGGAGATTTCACTAATTGCGACTTTTGTTTCTTCAGTCGCATGACGAATCTGATCAGAAATATTTTTTGCCCTGTCAGCATCTTTAAGCACTTCTTTGTTTGTATCAGTATATGTTTCCATGAAACTGCTGATTTTTTTATTCATATCATTTATGGAACTTATTCCATTGAGATACTCTGTTATTAAATCCTGTGCCTGTTTGATGTTTCCCTGACCGGCAGTTATCTCTTTACTATTAATCTTGATTAAATTATCAATATCTTTCAAACTCTGCGCTGTCTGATCGGCAAGCTTGGATACTTCATCGGCAACAACAGCAAAACCGCGGCCGGCATCGCCCGCGCGCGCTGCTTCTATCGCGGCATTAAGAGATAGAAGATTTATCTGTTCGGAAATATCGTTTATTATTGAAAGAATATTCTGCATGTCCTTGCTTGAACTTATCAGCTTATCCATACTGCCGTTCATTGCCTTCAATGCAATTTCACCATTTGTCGCTTTTCCTTTCAATGTGCTTGTTAAACTGAAAGTAGTATCTGTCATACTTTTCATTTCATTAACCATTGTCGACATGTTGCGTATTTTTTCATCAAGAGTTACAATGCTTTCATTCTGAACTTTTGCTTCATTAGCAACATTCGATACACTCGCACCTATTTCTTCAATAGCTGCAGTAATTTCTTCCGCGTTCGCCGACTGACTTTGAATATTATTTGAAAAGTCATTTGAAGCTCGTGAAATTTCAGAAGATGAAGTTTGTAATTCAGTTGCAGAATTATTTACATCAATGACAACAGACTTTAATCGTAATATAAATTCACTAAAATGACGGGATAAAACACCTACTTCATCCTTATTATTTTTGAAATTTTTCGGAACTTCAACATTCAGTTTACCGATTGTTATTTGGTCAACTAATCCTGTAACACTTTTAATTGGATGTGAAATTCTGGATCCGATGAATGCTGCAATTAAAACAGACAATACAAGCATTACAAGAAGAACAGCGTAAAATGCAAAACGCAACTGACTAAGGCCTGCGTATACTTCAGCTTGAGGAACCATTACAAAAATATACCAGCCATTGTTCAATTTGGAATACGAATAGACCTGTTTTGAATCCACAATTTCAGCTTCAAATATTCCTGAATCCTGTTTTGTTAAAAGATCCTTGAATTCAGCAAACCCCCCGTCATATACATCAAAAAAATTATTCTCTAATGTAAATTCATTATGTACAACAAAATTAAAATCCTTATTTAAAAGAAACAAATATCCAGATTCATAAATTTTCTGTTTTAAAATATATTCCTTCATATCTGAAAATAAAAAATCCGATCCAACAACTGCAACAGGCTTGTCATCAACCCAGGCGGATTTTGTTCCGGAAATAAAAACAAGATTCTTGGATAATTCAGATGTTCCGGCGTACGGATTTGTCCATCCAATCTCCTTTGTTTTCAATGGATCATAGAACCACCCTTTTTTTGCAGCTTTATCATACCAGGAAATATCAAAAATCTGCTGCCTAACAACTTTTCCGGATCCATCAAGATCTGCCCACCATACATCTCGCGCAAAATTAGTTTCATGAGGATTAAAGAACACCCAGAAACTATCAGTAATTGTTAAACCTTCTGCATACGTTTTTACAAGACTTGATAAACTTTCAATATATTCAATGAAATATTTTTCATTACTTTTAGCTTTTTCCAGATTAAAATTTTTAGATATATATAGAGTAAAATCATTTACCCGGCTTTCAATTTCATAGAAATTAGCATCCAGAATACCTTTATAGTATAGAGAGGTAAACTTTAACTTTTCACGAGCTTCAGTTTTATTTATATTTTTACTTATCTGATAACTGATTATTCCCGAAACTCCCAACCCTAAAACAGAAACTAAAACGATTGCTAAAATAATTTTCGTTTTTATTGATTTCATAATTACCCTCTTTTAAAAACATTCATTTTACTAATTTATTATACTCCATTGCATGGCAATGTCAAGAAATACGAGCTGATTAATAAAATTAATTTTAATTATTCTTTAGATTAATCCGCTATGCTCCGTACAAGGAATATCATCAATGGGAAACACCGTCATCATCACATGAATTATCATTTAACATACAATATTTAAATATAAATTAGTAGCTTTAAATTTTTATTTGATTAAACCGGATAGAAAATAGCCTTCTATTGTTAGTGGTGAGAAACGTTAAGATCTGGAACTAAACAAAAACTTAAGAATGATAGTAAAATTAATTCCTTGACGGAATTATTAATATGATGCCTTTTTATCAATAAATAAACACTCAGGAACATTTCGACATGATTGATCAAATATTTATTAAACTATTCATTCTTATTCTTTCTGTATTGATATTTTTACTGCTGCTTCAGATTACTAAAAATAAAAGGTTCATCTGGTACATTTTTGTTCCTGCAGTTTTGATCATAAGAGACATAATTTATAAATTTTTTCCTCTTCCGCCTGTTATCGGCATTTCCGATTCAATTATTGTCGTTCTAATTGTTTTGTGGTTTCAATCATATATAAGAGAAAACAAAAAATCAACTCCGAACATTATAATTCCAAATTTCTTTTATAATTTTTTAAAATACAACGCTGTTCTCATTACCATTTTTGTCGCCTTGTCGGCAATGATGTACATGAAAGAATCGTTAAACGTTATTATAACGAATGTTGTTGAAAACAGAATTTTATCAATCTGCTACGCTCTTCTTAACGTTTTATACATATTTTACGTCTTCGACAAATTGAAACAGCTGGACAATGAAGATTACGCGCCGATACTCAAATCAAGAAATCCAATCAAATTCTTCCTTATATTCCCGTTTACTTTCTATTTTATCTGGGGATATGACCATGATTTAACACAGCAGGTGATTTTTCCGATCGCGTACATGCTGTATCCAATGACAGGTTTATTCGCGCTTGCCGTTTATATTAAAGAAAAAGAGAGCTCAATCAATTATCTTTCTCATGAAATTGAAGCTCTGTTCAATTTCCTGAAAAAAATGGGAGATGTAATCAAAGGCAATCATGAACTTGATTATGTTTTTAAATCAGTCACGGACTCGGCAGTGGAAAACATAAACGCTGACGCTGCCGCACTTTTAATGATCGATCCTGAAACAAAAGAACTTCATGTGAAAGCAGTAACAGGCTATTTCCCTCCGCCATATAAAACTGATGATTATGTTACCATTAAACGCGAATATCTTGAGAAATTTTTCGCTTCTAATCCGATTAAACTTACTGATTCAATTTTAGGCGAAATCGCGCTTTCCGGGAAACCGGTTTTTATCCGTGACTGCTCAAAAGAAGCATCGATGGAATACAATACAAATGTCGGAATTAAACACATCAATTCGATTATTATTGTTCCAATTTTAATTTCAAAAAAAGTTGCCGGTGTTTTCGCCGTTGTACAGACTGACAAAAAAAAGTTTTTCTCTAAAAGAGATTACAACCATATAAATATATTTGTAGATAACGCGGCGCTGTCCATTGAAAACTTTTTCACGTATTTGGAGCTTGTCGAGAAACATGAAATGGACAGAGAAATCGGAATTGCCGCCGAAATTCAAAGAAACCTTATTCCTGAAAAAATACCTGAATTCGGCGGAGCTGTCATTGCGGCGTACTCCGAACCCGCGAAAGGCGTAAGCGGCGACTACTATGACATCATCAAACTTGATGCTGATAAAATCGCACTTGTTATCTGCGACGTCGCGGGAAAAGGCGTGCCTGCCGCTCTCGTAATGGTAATGATACGCTCCATTTTCAGGTTGATCGCGAATCCGCAGCGAACATCGGGAAACCTGATTTCATGGATCAATAAAGGTATTTGCGGCAACATCAGTCTTGACAGATACGCGACAATGGCGATTTTAATTTATGACCAAAAACTCATGGAAGCGACTTATACTAACGCCGCTCATTTACCGATACTCGTTCACCGCAAAAAAACCGGTAATCTCGAAGAAATCGACACGCAGGGTCTTCCAGTTGGAATTGATCCGAACAGTAACTACGGTCAGAAAAGAATCCGCTTTAATTCAGGCGATACGATATTTTTCTGCACGGACGGTATCACCGAAGCGGTCAATAAAAAACGCGAGCAATTCTCGCTTGAAAAATTTAAAAGCGTGATTACCGACAACATAAACATGAGCTGCGATGAATTAACTCATAAAATCCGCAGTGAGATAAAAACTTTCGTTGCCGGCGCGAAACAGCATGATGACCAGACATTGCTGTTTATGAAGATTAAGTAGGATAATCGCGAAGAATAGAATTACACAAATCCCATTTCAAAACCAATGTTTCATAAGATGAAAATTTCATATTCCTGAAAAAAATTTGAAATTTTCATCTTTTAGAATATATTATAAATGCTTGAAAAAATACTTATTAGTCAAAGGATAAGTTTCGCATGAGATCGATTGTTGTAATTTTAATATTATTGGCGGCAGCAGTATGCGGTGTTCAGGCGCAGGAAATCAGGCAATTAACATTTACCGGATATGAAAAAGCGGCTGATAATGACATATCACTGCTGGTACTGCAGAAGGCCTATCAAAAACTTGGAATTACTCTTAAAGCGGAATATTATCCTTCACTGCGAGCGCTGGAAATGTCAAACAGCGGAAAATCAGACGGTGAACTG
>JBFZEW010000329.1:0-9529 GCA_041306665.1 Spirochaetota bacterium
TCAACTTCACCGCTCTGATTTTCTTCAATTATTATTGCTTCTTCCTGTATTTTATTATTCAGCATTTCAGTCACTTCACTATTTTCTTCCGAAGCATCAGTATTTTCAAGAGCAACTATCCGTTTTTTTAATTCAATTTTACCTTCAACAACGGAAATTTTAGTTGTCTCGCCTGGAGTAGTTTCGACTGTAAATTTTGTTCCCCGTACAGCTGCGACGGAAGTCGGAGTTTTAACGTCAAATGAATCATTTTTAAGAAGTTTTTTCGGATTAATAATTCCTTTTCCAACCTTCAGTTCAACGGAAGTTTTTTCTGTTCCATCAGCGTTAAGAGACAGATCCTGTAAAACAAGTTTGCTGTTTTCTTTTACTGAAATGTAAGAATCTTTTCCAATGACAATATTGCATTTTGAACGGTCACCGGTTTCAATTTCATCTCCGGGAAGCAAATTCATATTAATTTCAGCATTCTTCCATTCAGACTTCTGATTGACCCTTACCGTACCGACAGAAAAAACAAGCACAGCAGTATTGACGGGATCTTTTTTCTTTTCCTCATTTACTACATTAGTCTCTTTCTTCTCGCATGCTGCTAAAGCGAATATTACTATAAAAAGATATAAATACCTGCACATGTTTTTATGCATAAATAACCTCTTTTATCATTTAAAACAATGACATTTATATGATAATACCATTAATCAATAAAAACAAGTTTTTTTTAAGGCATAAAAACAAGATGGGTCTTTAAAATGAGGGATAAAACGATGATATATTAAAATTTGAATGTTAAATCCAATATATAATATCAAAAACAATTAATATCCAAAACAGCGAAAAATAAATCAAAGAAACTGAGATGAGAATTTTCTTAATGATTTTCATTCTTATTCCTGCACAATTATCTTTTGACGTACTGGACGGAATATCATGATTTTATCTGCACGCTGAATTTCAAGAATTACAGTTGTGCCGACTTTCCCGCGGATGAGATTTTTATAGATGTGCTCCTGAGTAAGTCCGTTTAATACATTTCCGTCAATAGAAATAATGACATCACCCGGAAGCAGTCCGACCTGCGCGCCCGGAAAACCTTCATAGACGCTTACAATTTTATATAAATTCGCATCCGTAACTTTTTCAACGCCTGAAGGAACTTCTATTCCAAGTCCGCCGAATTTTTCTTTTCCAAATGAACATGAAAGAAGCAATAAAAACAATACTGATAAAAGAATTTTCTTCATATATTCACACCTAAATTCTTTTTTTAAATTCGTTTATCATGCTGACCATCATTGCCACATGATCGGAAAGTAAATCAACGGCGATTTTCGCATCTGTGCTGCTGCTTAATACTGCATACAGTTCCGCGATTTCCTTGCGCACGATTTTATCTTTTTCAATTATTACATTCTGTTCTCTTCCTCCGGAAGATCCTCCGCTCCCGCGCTGGGAGAGAATGTCGTTAAACGCTTTTCTATTTAATTCACTCATAATGTTTTCCACCGCATAATTTCAAGGGACTGGCACGGTGTTTTCTTCTTCCTTTTTTGTATTGTCCTGAATTACCGCGTTTTCAGCAGAAGTTTCAGAACCATTACTTTTATTAGTACCATTTACTCCAAAATCGTCAACTACTTTTACCCTTGAAATAAATAAATCGATAGCGTTTTCTTTGCGTAATCTGTCGTAATTATCATAATGATGCGTTTTCAACAGCTCAAAATCAAAATCCGGATATGACTCTTTATTATTAGTTTCGACAATTTCAATGACTGCGATTATCAGTTTAAAGTTGAAATCTTCAATATATTTCTGCACAATATCATTTGCCTGGTCAAACTCACCGTTCCGGAGATACTCGGCGGTTCTCTGCTCCATTTTGAAGCGCAAACGTCTTGTCACATTCTTTTCAAAAAAATATTTTTTCGTGTCATCGTTTTGAATATCCAGAAGTGATTTATCTTTATTCTGTTCAATATAGTCTTCTTTCTTTTTTAAAAGTTCAGCAGTATATTCCTTTTCATAATCGTTAAAATCTCTGTTATATTCTTTTAAATATTCTTCGCCTGTTTTATTCATGAACCTTACATAGAAAGGATTCCCCTGTTCCCTTTCCATTTCAAAAAGATGTATATATATCTTTTTCTTAACATCCGTGTTCTGGCTTTCGAATAAAGCGAGAAGCGCGTATCTCATGGAACGTCTTGTCATTATAATCGCGTCGCGCAATTTATACATGCGGTAAGAATGAAGACGCGGCGGAGTTGCAAGCGCGGCCATCTGCAGATTTCTGCTGAAAGACCTGTCGCGGTATGCGAGAGTGAGATATAATCTCGCGGATTTATTTTTTGATTTAATTATTGAAGGAGCAAGACGATCCAAAATTAATTTTGAATGCTCATGATAATAATCAACCAGAACATTATTATAAAGATCATCATTCACTGTCTGCGACTTGTAAATACTTTTGTAACTTCTCCTGTATTCCGACTGCAGAAACGCGACTTCGGCGTTAAAATGCGCTTCGTATACTTTGAAAAATTCCTCAGTCTGTGATTGTCCAAAATTGGAAATACATACATTCATGAAACTTATGTATTCTTTATTTTCCTTAATAATTCGTTCAGTAGTTATCTGATCGGAAAACGAAAACAAAGGGACGCTGAAACACAAAATGATGGAAAACGTGACAATTTTTTTAAACACAAACATCCCCCAAGCGGCAGATTTTAAAACGGAATTCATATGTAATTACCGGAACCATTAATTTATTTCTATATCCTGACTTGCAATTTCATCACCCTTGATAAAAACCGAGACCCGGTAATTTCCGGTTTTATCAACGTAAGAGCGTGGAATAACTGCGGTAAAAACTTCTACGCCGGGAGAAGTTTCGTAAATTATTTTTTTATAATAATGATATGTATCAGCCTCTTTTATTGACAACTGAATTTCAATCATTGATGCTTCAAAAGATTTTTCTTCCGCGAAAATCAAAAAAAATATGAGATCATTTTTATTGAATTTATCGGCAGATAAGGATTTCCCGTCCGATTTTGTCATTATTTCGGTAGTAGACAGGAATATGCCGGACTTTTTGCCGCTTGCAATAAATTTAATTATATATATAGCTGCTGAAATAATCAGAATTACAATCAGTATTTTTATAAAAAAAAGAACATACCTTTTTTTCATGGAAAAAAAACCGCTCTTTTCAACTTTTTCATCAAATTCATCATATTCATCTTTGCTGCCAAACATAACTTCCTCCATCCTTACAGTAATATTTAAAACGTTTTAGTCAAATAATAATTATTTTCGCTTATTTTCCTGATATTGAACACTATAATCCTATGGGCAATTCCAATTACCAGTATTTGCGCCGACAAGGGAACATAAAAACACTAATTTTTAGAAATTCACCCGCATAATCCTTTCGTAAGTCATACATGTTTTCATTAATTATCATTATAATATCGGTATTTTAATTGAGTTAAAATACCGTTTTTTCACCGCTGCCCGAAGAATATTCTCTGATTTTTTAGCATGTGCGCGGTTCACGTTTCCAGTATTTATCATGTTCCACATTATAAACATAAATTTTTATATTGACACAATTAAAAAGCAAGTTAAACTTCACCAAAAAGATATTGGATTAAAAAATGAGTGATTCTTCATCAGCAAATTTTATTTATTTAAAAGGCAAACTTAAATCAGTTTCCCAGAAATTATATGGCATGTTCGTTGTTTCGTTTAACACGGAAGGAATGGTTCAGTCAAATCAATCCATGGTATCATCATTTTCGGAAGTCTATGATTCAGATATTGACCGGAATTGGGATTTAGTTGAAGATGAAATTATTCAATTAAAATGGAAAGGCAAATATAACACAAACATATCTGTTAACATTCAATCGCAATTTGAAAAATTGAACGAAGACAGCTACATCCGCGCCCAGCTTTTCGAGGCACTGAATGAATATGATTTTTCCGGTGTTGAGACAATTCTCTATGATCTTTTAAACAGAATTCTTCAGGATAAAAGCATACGCGTTGAAATTGGAATACAGGAAGTCACGCACAGCGAAATTTACGCCGCAAAAGAAAGACGCGACCGGGAATCAAAAGAAAAAAACCAGAAAGAAATCAATCAAAAAGGCAATCATAATATCGAGCAGGGTTCAATAGTAATTGAAGCATCACTGATTCTCTCACCAGTAAAAGGCAAGCCGCTTTATGACATTCACATTGGCGATAAAATCATGTGTAAAATTGAACCTAAAAGCGATCAATCAAATTACTTTATTGACTATTATAAACTCAGAAAAGATTCACGAATCACGCCTATTCCGGGCGAGGTTGTCGATATAAAAGCGGACTCCAAAGACTCTCCAGTAGAAATTATTCTGAAAATAGATAAGGGGCTTTACGCGAAATGCGTTGAAGAAGAACGGCAGGTTAAACTGCGCTTGTACGATTCAAGAATAGACGGGGTAATGGTACAGGAAAAAAGAAATTCAACCATATCTCTCATGCAGACTCAAAGCAACATGCAAAATCAAAGCATGCCATTTTCCACTTTTATTTTAATCGGAATTTTTTCAATCATTCTAATCGTAATTATCATCATACTATACATAATGATTTAACCGGCGGAATAAATGGAACAAGATAAAGAATTCGTATTAAGAAGCGCTAAAGAAAAGAATGTCAAATTCATTCGATTATGGTTTACAGACGTGCTTGGTCTTCTTAAAAGCTTCGCGATTACAATCGATGAGCTTGAAGACGCTTTAATCGAAGGAGTTCGCTTCGATGCATCAACACTTGACGGTTTCATCCGCACGGAAGAACATGAACTGATCGCGCTCCCGGATTGTTCCACTTTCGCAACTTTACCATGGAGACCGCAATCCGATTCTGTCGCTCGAATGTTCTGCGACATTTACAAGCCCGACATGACTCCATTTGAGGGTGACTCACGGTTCATTTTAAAGAAAAATCTGAAACGCGCCGCGGAAAAAGGCCTAATTTTCTACACAGCTCCGGAAATAGAGTTTTTCTTTTTTCAAAATCAGAATTCGCCAGATGTACTGGACAACGGCGGCTATTTTGATCTTACTCCATTGGATTCAGCGAGTGATTTTCGAAGACAGACAGTTCTTACGCTTGAATCAATGGGCATTGACATTTTATCTTCACATCATGAAGGCGCGAAATCACAGCATGAAATTGACCTCCGCCATGAAGACGCTCTTACTACTGCCGATAATATCATGACTTTTCGCGTAGTAACAAAGGAAATCGCGCAGAAAAACAACATATACGCAAGTTTCATGCCCAAACCAATCGCGGACCAAAACGGTTCCGGAATGCACATGCACTTATCGCTTTTTAAAGAAGAAGAAAACCTTTTCTACAACAATAATAACGAACATAATCTATCTGAAGAAGGAAAATATTTTATTGCCGGTATTTTAAAACACTGTAATGAATTTTTCGCAATCACAAATCAATGGGTAAACAGCTATAAAAGATTCGTTCACGGCTTTGAAGCTCCGACTTTCGCTTCATGGAGTACTGGCGTAAACTCGGCTTTAATCAGAGTGCCTGAAATGAGGAAAGACAAGGCAAGGGCAATGCGCGTTGAACTGCGCAATCCTGATCCGTCATGCAATCCATATCTCGCGCTTTCCGTAATTTTAAGCGCAGGACTTGAAGGAATCGAAAAAAAATATCCTCTGTCTGATCCAATTACAAAAAGTATTTCTAATTTATCACGAAATGAAATTCAAAAAACGAATTTATCTCCGCTTCCGCAGCATCTTTCAGAAGCTTTGACTTATTTTAAAAATTCGGAACTAATGAAAAGAACTCTTGGCGAATCCATCATGACCAAATTCATTGAAAACAAGAATCAGGAACTGTTTGAATTCAACCGGCATGTCACGGATTTCGAAATAAAAAAATACCTGCCGATTCTATAATCATGACTATAGATACTATAATTAAAAACAACATTTCCATTCTGCGGCTGAACGGGAAACTGAACATTGAAACAGTAATTAAATTCGATGAAACAGTGCATGAATTAATCATTAACGATGAAACACAGATTATCGCTGTGGACTGTAAAAACCTGCAGTATGTCGATTCATCCGGGCTTGGTTCATGGATCCAGTATCTGAATATGAGTAAAGGCATTAACAAAGATTTTTATCTGTTTGATCTGCCTGATAATATTTTAATAATTATTGAAATGGCTTTTCTTGAAAAATTTTTTAAATGCACAACTTCGATTAAACTTAATGCCGATTACGAGACAGATATATTTTAATTTGGCCGGGTATTAAAATTAAATGTTCTTGATTACCCCGATATAAAAGACTAAACCGCGTTCAAAATTTAAAATTTATAGAGCCTGTTCCATAATTCTTAAAAATATAATTTCTGTCGGATTCAAATTCATACTTGTTTTCTACAAATTTCAAAATTTCATTCTGCAGCTCTTTATTGTATCGTTTCGATTCAAGATAACCGCCAAGAATGCTTCCTCCGTAAAACAAAGACCCTACCGTTCCGGAAGCAATGGCTACTGCAGGTGAATCATATTCGGCGGCAAAATATGAGGCAGCAAAACAAATTCCAATAACTGAAAGCGCGGTAAAACCAGTACGCGCGTTTCCTGCGTAAATGTATCCGCCGCCCGGGAAAATTCCGAAAATCATCCCGGCATACGGTGATTTGAATTTATTATAATTTTTATCAATTTCCTTGAAATCAACATAATTCAAATTATTTTTAATTAACATTTCTTCGGCTGAGGTAAAATCATTAACAAGAAGTCGGTTCAGAAAAATACGTTTGTAATAAATCTGCTCGTCTTTTTTTTCTTTAGCTTCAAGATTAAAAGATTTCCCATAAACTGATTTTTCCGCATTTATGCTGTCAAGATAAAGTATTTCATGAACTAAATTTTCATTTTTCAAATAAAGCGTGTTTACAAGTGAAGTTCCCAGTTTATTCATGCAAAGCATTCTTGTAATTTCTGAATTGACTGAATAGTCAGAATAAAAAAAATCATACCTATCAAGCTCGAAAATTGCCCTTTGATATTCACCGTCTTCATATAAATAATTAATGAAACCGATTATGTTTTTTTCACTATTAAATTCAAATAATTTTTCAGCTGGAAAAATGGAAAACGGCAGTAACAATACTGCCGTCATAACTAATAATTTTACCGAGGTAAAATTCATTTAATCAATGTCTTTTTTGAACTAACTTACTGTAAGCGTTTACTACCGGCGATGCGACAAAAATAGATGAATATGTTCCGATAATAATTCCGAATGAAATAACAAATGCAAAATCTCGAATAGACTCCCCGCCGAAGAAAAATAATACCGCTGAACCTATCAGCGTCGTAAAAGAGGTAAGCATTGTTCGTGATAATGTCGCACTGATACTTGTGTCAATAATGTCGACAAAAGCGTGAGCATTTTTAAGATTTACTGTTTCACGTATCCTGTCAAAAATTACAATCGTGTCATTTACTGAATAGCCGAAAATGAACAATATCGCTGCTAATATCGGTGTATTGATTTCAATCCCGAGTATACCGCAAAGAAAAACAGAAATCGTGACGTCATGAATCAGAGCAGCCATCGCGCCAAGTGAAAATTTAAAGTCAAAACGAAATGCAAGATAAATTGTCATCATTATTATAGACAATAGAATAAGTTTGAACGCTGAATTTTTAAGATATTCTCCAATTGAAGGTCCGACTGTTTCAACACCAAGCTTGACTAAACCCGGATATTTTACCGAAAGAACCGCCCAGATTTTTTCAAAACTCTCGTCTGATGACTGCGATTTGCTTAATAATTTTGTTGAAATGACATACTCATTTTTATCTTCAAGTCCAATCTGCTGAACTGACGATGCTATCCCGGCAGAAGAAAGATTTTTAATTATTTCATCTGTCGACACTTTTACCGGAAACTGAACAGTCAATTTCACTCCGCCGACAAAGTCAATTCCCCAGGTAAGACCGCCCTTTAAATATGTACCGGTCGCGAATGCAGCCAGCAATAAAAAAGAAAATATATATGCTGCAAATCTGTATTTCAGAAACTTTATATTAAATTTCAATTTAGTCTCCCTCTATATGCTTAATTTTTTAATTTTTGTAGTTCCAATAACTGTATAAACGAACTTTGAAATGTTAAGAGCTACAAACATACTTGTAATAATTCCGATTAAAAGGATAACAGCGAATCCTTTTACAGGACCAGAGCCGAACTGAACCATGATTACGCAGGCAAGTGCCGTTGTAAGATTCGAGTCAAAAATCGTCCAGAAAGCTCTTTTGAAACCAGTCTCAACCGCAATAGCTACGGATTTTCCCGCAGCAATTTCTTCTTTGATACGCTCAAAAATAATTACATTCGCATCAACAGACATACCAACCGTCAGAATGAAACCTGCGATACCGGGCATTGTCAACGTCGCGCCAAGCAATGAAAGCATTGCCAGCATGAATAAAAGATTAAGCGCAAGACAAACATCGGCGATAAATCCGGATGCTTTATAATAAACTATCATAAACAGCATTGTAATGAAAAATCCAATCAATACTGCTCGAATACCGGCGTCAATAGTAGCCTGCCCAAGAGACGGACCGACTGTTCTTTCTTCAGCTACTATTAAATCGACAGGCAGAGCGCCCTCGTTTATTACGCTTGTTAAAAGTTGTGCTTCCTGATATGTGAATGAGCCTGTAATCTGCGCTTGCCCTCCCGTAATCTGATCATTTATCTGAGGAGCACTTCGTACTTTATAGTCAATCGCGATCGCAAGACGTCTTCCTTTATTTTTTTCAGCAGTCGCAGCGGCGAATTTCACCGAGCCGTCTATAGTTGTTTTAAAACCGACAGCCGGACCGCCGTATCTGTCCTGATCAATTACAGCCCGTTCAATGTCGCTTCCTTCAAACTGAACTTGTCTTTCAAGAACCAGTACAGATACTGCCGTAAGCATGTCTGTTCCTTGAAGTTTTTCATACAGGAAAAGAACTTCTTTATCCTCCGGCAGGGAAATACCAGCAGCAATTTCAGATGAAATTTGTTTAGGCTGTTTTGTCTTATCATTAATTTCTATTGTGTTTGTTTTGACGAAATCAATAGCCTGTTTAGTAAACGGTTCATCAACGAAACGGTATTCTACCCGCCCTGTCTCTTTTAAAAGTTTTTTGATTTCATCGGGATTTTTCACGCCCGGAAGCTGAATTTCAATTGTATCAACACCTTTCCGTCTTACAACAGGTTCCGCAACACCGAAAGAGTCAATTCGTGAATTTATTTTTTCAAGCGCCTGGTTAAGAACCAGCTCGCGATCAGCATCAGTAAATTCAGAATTAGCGCGTTTTCTTGCATCTTTAAGTCTTTCGAAATCAGCTTGAAGAACAAGATTCATTCCGCCCTGAAGGTCAAGGCCTAAGTTGATTTTTTTTACAAATTTTCCA
>JBFZEW010000330.1:0-8333 GCA_041306665.1 Spirochaetota bacterium
CTGGTCATTGACCGCTTTCTTTATGATGAAAGTGAAATTCTAGAATTTGAATCCATAAATTACGATGATGTTTTGAAGACAATCCCTGAAAATTATTGCCAGTGGCTCAATTTCAATAGTGTAAGTGATGTTAATTTGATAAAAAGCGTAGGAGATCATTTTGGACTGCATCTTTTAACGATTGAAGATATTCTCGATACTACTCAAAGACCAAAATTAGAAATTATAGATGAATATGTTTTCATATCCATGAAAATGATACATATAGATGAGAAAGAAATAATTCATGAGCATATCAGTATTGTACTAAAAGGAAACACAGTAATCACATTTCAGCAGCGCAAAGGCGATGTATTTGAAACCATAAGAAAAAGACTCAGGACTGGAAGCGGAATTATCCGTAAAATGCAGTCTGATTATCTTGTTTATTCAATTCTTGACGCGATTGTCGATTATTACTATGTCGTGCTTGAGGAAATAGATTTCGAGCTTGATGAAATGGAGGAAACGATTTTTACGAAATTTGATACCGAGCTTCTTGAAGAGATACATCAGATCCGAAGAAAAATTATAAATTTCAGGAAGAGCGTATGGCCTGTTCGGGAAATAATTTCTTCATACAGTAAAAGTGTAGATGAAAATAAATCGGAAATAATACGTCATTACCTTCGCGACCTTTATGATCACTCCATTCAGGTAATGGATGGCGTTGAATCAAGCAAGGACATGGCGAATGGTTTAATGAGCCTTTATCTTTCTTTCTCCAGCGTTAAGATGAATGAAGTAATGAAGCTATTAACGATTATGTCCTCTATTTTCATACCTCTGACGTTTCTGGCCGGTTTATACGGAATGAATTTTGATTACATGCCTGAACTGAGAATGCGTTATTCGTATCCGGTTTTATTATGCGTCATGTTTATGATCATTTCCGGAATGCTGTTTTTGTTTAAAAAAAGAAAGTGGTTTTAAGCAGCCGGCATGTGCCGGCCGATTAAATTATTTTTGAAAGTCTGATAGTTTTATTTTGTAAACAAGTTCATAAGTGTCTACTGCAATTTGAAGTTCTTCATTAGTCGGTATTACAAGAATTGTCGCCGGTGAATAGTCTGCAGAAATTATTCCTTCTGTTCCCTTCGGAAGCGAGCTGTTTTTTTCTTTATCAAGAACAATTCCAATGTTCTGCATTCTTTTGCATATCTGTTCACGGATAGAAGGTTCATTTTCACCTACTCCGCCGGTAAAGACAAGAGCATCCATTTTAACGAGATGAGCCGCGTATGAACCAATGTATTTTTTGACGCGATAAGCGTATACTTCAAGCGCCTCAATCGCGTTTTTATCGCCTTTTAACGCTGCTTCTTTTACATCCCGCATGTCGCTTGAAATGCATGAAAGACCAAGCATTCCGCTTTTTTTGTTCAGCATTGTGTTGATGTCGTCCATTGAATGCCCTCTGTCATAGAGAAACTTAATAATGGATGGATCAATGTCGCCGGATCGGGTTCCCATCATTACTCCTTCAAGGGGAGTCAGTCCCATTGAAGTGTCGGTTGATTTACCCATTTCAATGGCGGTAATTGAAGCGCCGTTTCCAAGGTGACATGTGATCATGTTCGTGTTGGTATATGATCTCTGCAGAATCTGCAATGCTCTGTTTGCGACATACCTGTGGCTTGTACCGTGAAAACCGTACCTTCTTATTTTATATTTATCATAAAGCTCGCGCGGAATTCCATATAAATATGCCGCTGGAGGCATTGTCTGATGAAACGCGGTATCAAAAACAGCAATCTGCGGAACTCCAGGGAAAAGTTCTCCGCAAGCTATGATTCCAGTAAGATTTGCGGGATTGTGCAGGGGCGCAAGCTCAACATTTTTTTTAATAGCATTTTCAACATCAGTGTTTATGATAACGGATTCAGAATAATATTCTCCGCCGTGAACAACTCGGTGCCCAATGGCTTTAATATCTTTTGTTGATGAGACAAGCCCTTTTTCTTTATCAATAAGCGCGTTAATTACGAGTGAAATGGCGGTTTTGTGGTCAGGTACTGATAGTTCTTTGAAATACGTTCCTTTGGGTGATTTTTGTTCGATAAAGCCGTTTTCTATTCCTATTCTTTCGACTTTTCCTTTTCCGATACTTTCTTTGATAGGCATTTTGTAGACTTCGTATTTTAATGATGAACTGCCGCAGTTTATGACTAAAATAAGTGCTTTTTCCAGAGTGTTCATTTGTGTCTCCTGAATAAAATAATTAAATGATCTAATATTAGGGAACTTCTAAAAATTAATGTTTTATAAGTGCCTATAATGTATAGTTATACACCTTATGAGATTTTGCAAGAACTTTTCAGTGAAAAAAGCAAAAATGTATACAAAATACAAAATACAAATGAAAATTCAACGAATTTTATGAAATCTTATATTGCAATTATATTATTTTATACATTTACGAATAAATTATCTTAAATTTGCTGATGTAAATCAAATATTTTTTCATTCCTAACATATTGCCAAAGAAATAAGTCGGGAATAAAAAATAATTGCATTTATATTGAAAATCATCATTGTGATAAATATGCGAACTTTTAAAATAAATGTTTTGATGTTCTCTTGACGGCACAGATGCTGATAAAACCAGTATTTACGATTATATAAAAAATGTAAATATTGATTTTTGAAAATATCATTAACATTTTGGAGGCGGGATTGAAATTTTTTATTAAATATAGTTTAATATTGCTAATCTGTATTTTTATTCTTGCCGCATGCAATTCAATTTTTTATTACCCGAGCCGAACAGATTATAAAAGAAAAATTACGCAGCAGTATGAGGAAATCACTATTGATTCCAAAAGCGGAAATAAATTGAATGGATGGTATTTTAAATCACAGCAGGAAACTTCAAAGGGACTTTTTGTTTTTTTTCACGGCAACGCCAGAAATGTAACTGTTCATTGGCGTTCCTTTCACTGGATAACTGAAGCCGGATATGATTATTTTCTGTTTGATTACAGCGGATACGGAAAATCAACCGGATTCGCGGGAGCCAAAAACATTTATTATGACGGTGTCAGCGTGCTTGATTATATCATTCCTCTTCACGATAAAAAACCTGATTATAAAATTATCATTTCGGCAATGTCGCTGGGAGGAGCTGTAATGCTGACTTCCGCCGCCGAGTGCGGGTACCGTGATTCAATTGATCTGCTGTTTGTCGATTGCACTTTTCCGTCATATAAAAAAATCGCTAAGTATCATTACGGAAACGCGTGCGTACCGCTGAAAATACTGCCGCCTTTTTTCATAAATGACAGATACGCGCCGGAAAAGCATCTCGATAAAATCGCGGAAATTCCGCTTCTGATGAGTCATTGCTATGAAGATGAAGTTATACCGTATTTTCTTGGAGAAGATTTGTATTCCCAGCTTGAAAATCCAAAGACATTCTGGAAGCTAAGCTGCAAGCATACCGCAGGCTACTGGAAAAAGGAAAATCAAATTAAGCTGATCGATTTTCTTGAAACTGTCAAGATTCGACATTAAAGGCTCAAGCTAAAACTTAACTCCAACTCCCGCATGTGAAATAATCTGATGTTGATTATTGTTTTCTTCATTCAGAAAATTTTCAATGTAACTGTAAAATATTGATGAAGAGAAAGTATATCTCTCTTTGAAAGGAACATTCAGTTTCAGTTTAACAGAACTTGTTGTTTCTATAATTCCAGTCGGGAATCCTTTGTATCCGGATTTTCCGTTATAATAAGTTTTTTCACCCGTTTCATCAAGCCCCATTCGTTTTTCTCCCTTTAGAAGCTGATTTATTTCCATTACAAAATTGAATTCATTTTCACTCAACGCTTCATATTTTGCTCCATATTGAATGAGGTCGCCGCCATAGGCATATCCAAGAGGAACGTCATAGAAATAAGTTTGACCGGCAATCCGCTGGTACATCTGCGCGTATGGGACATAGTCGATATATGTCCACGCGTCAACATGAGCTGCTTCAACCGTGAATGAATGTTTAATGGACGACGATAGCGGTAAAATATATTTTATGCCAAGTTGTTGGGCTAACGCTGTCGGTTCAGCGCTTCGCTCGTTTGACAGTTTAAGTTCGTTGATGACGAACTCCGAATAGATCAGCATGCCTTTGACAGGAACATAGTTAACGTCAAACATGCACATATAAGCCCGGTGGTTTACATCATATGTATTGTGGTAAAAAGTAACCGGATTAAGTTGATTGAATTCAGGGAATTTTCCTCCGATAAGATTCATTTCTCCGAAACCTATTTTGAAATTTTTTAACGGCTTCCATTCGATTCTGTGGTAAATGAAGGTTTTCATGTGTTCGGCGAAGTAACCATCGGTTGTATAGTAATTGGAGTCTTCATCAGTATTGTTTTGAAGCGCAAATTCATTTTTAGTCAGGTATGAACTGGATCCGCCTACCATGTAAAAAAATTTAATTTTATCCGTATAAATCGAAAATTGCAGCTGATCATACCATGGAGCTTTACTGTTCAGAAAAGTATTTCCTAAAAAGCCTTCCCCGATTCCAGTCTTGAATCTTCCGAATGATAAACTGGCATGTTTCACCGCGACTGAAAGATATGCTTCGGACGGGGCTTCTCCTGCTTCATAATAAGACGCTTCTGACGGCGAAAAAATACCCGGCCCGGTCATGTTTCTTTTTCCGTTTTTTATGAAGTAATTCGAAGACATAAAAAAATAATTGCCGAGGCCAAGGCCTGCTGACGCTTCCGCAAGCGGAGGCAATTCATAAATTACATATAATAGTTCAGCGGGAAAACTTTTTTCAAATCCTTTGTATGGTGTACGGTATGAGAGTACATAGGGCATTATAGCTATGTTGAGATCTGTGGTAACTGGTTCGGTGTCGGGCGTGTCGGTTTTAAGCATGGTAGAATTATATTCAAGCATGGTCATGCTGTGCAGGTTCGACAAAGGCACTTCGCCGTCTGAAAGCATGTTCAGCTCAGTGGTTTGATATTCATTGCTGTTTTTATTAATCAACGAGGAACCGTTTTTAGCAGCTGATATGTTTGCCGTGTATATGATTAATGCCACGCTAATAGTCGTTTTTATCAGTTTCATATAATACCTTAATTTTCAATGATGATTGTAATGAATAAATGATATTGAATTTTGACAATCAATAATTTCAAGTCTGCGGAATAAAATCACATATCACGGCTAAAAGCGATGAGCGCATAAACAGTAAAAACGGGCATCTCCGTATTTTATAAAAGCATTGGATTCGGATTCCAAACGATGTTCATGAATAAAAAATAATTTTGTTGATAAAAATTTAGTATTCGCTATGAATAATTTAACTTAAAAATAAACGATCAGAGAAAAATAATGAATTATACTGATGCAATGCAGAAAATGAATCTGCATGAAAAAGCAGCGCAGCTGATAATCGGACAGGCTGAAGGAACGGATGTTTCAAGTGGTTTTGCCGAGTTCATTGAGAAATACAAGCTTGGCGGATACAGAGTAAGCGGCGGGAATTATGAAAGTTCCGCGCAGCTAAAAAATTTTACCGGGAACATAAATAAAATCTACGAGTCAATGAACATTCCGCAACCGCTGCTGGGTTCAGATCAGGAAGGCGGGACTTTAACAGTGTTTCGAAACAAAATGACGATTTTCCCGACAACACTTGCCCTGGGTTCAACGGGAGACCCGGAACTGGCTTTTTTACAGGCAAACATAATCGGCGATGAACTTTTTAACGCTGGAATAAATATGGCGTTCGCGCCTGTCGCGGATGTAAATCTTCAGCCGCAGAATTCCGTAATCGGAGTGCGCGCGTTCGGCGACAGTCCCGCGACAGTGGCAAAATTCTGCGTTAAATACTGTGAAGGTCTGAATTCCGCCGGAATATTAAACAGCATCAAGCATTTTCCAGGGCATGGAAACACGACCTCGGATTCTCATAAAGGAGCGGCAGTTAACCGGGTAAAGACTTTCGAAGAACTTAACTCTACAGAGTTGTTTCCTTTCAGGAAATGCGTCGAAGCCGGTGTTGTCGATACTGTAATGGTCTCGCATGTGGCGCTTCCTGAAATTACAGCAGAAAGTGAACCTGCTTCCGTTTCCGTAAAAATAATTCAGGGAATGCTTCGCGATAAAATCGGTTATAACGGCGTAGTAATCAGTGATGACATGGAAATGGGAGCAATCATAAATAATTATGAAATCGGAGATGCCGCGGTTAAATTTATTCTTGCCGGAGGCGACATTCTTCTGATAAATCAGAAAAGGGAGTCGCAGATTTCAGCGATAGAAAAAATTGTAAAAGCGGTAAAAGACGGCGTTATTGGCGAAGAAAGACTGAATGAATCTTTGCGCAGAATATTTATGTTGAAAGAAAAGTCAGCCGCAATGAAAATTGATCGCAAAATATTTTATAAAAATAAATCTGAAGTCGTTAAGCAGATCTGTCTGCATGCGGTAAATACTGTAAGAGATTCGAATAAAATACTTCCATGGGCGATTACTGATAAAAAAATAGTTGTAATCAATCCAATTCAAAAGAATCTCACCGAAGCCGATACAAGCGGCGGATTGAAAAACAATCTGCCTGTCTATTTAAAAAAATATTTCTCCAATGTTGAAGAATTACGCATAAGTCTTTCCGAAGGAATTAGTGATGAAAAACTTTCAGAAATAACGGAAAATTTTTCACTCGCAGTTATCATTACTGTGAATATTCAGCTTTTCCGCGAACAGGAAAAAATGATTAAAAATATTTCCGAATTCATGGATACAATCGCGGTCATTTCAAGAGACCCGTATGACGTAAATTTTTTGCCGGAGGAATGCGCCGTAATTGCTTCTTACTCGTCTGATGATTTCAGCATGATGCGTGCGGCGGAAATAATTGCAGGCAAATGACAGATGCAGAAGAAAAATATCCTCTGCATCTGAGGTGTTAATTAACTTGCGTGAACTTCAACGCCTGGTTTCCAGCGTTTAAGTGTGATTTTTCTGTAAAGATGATAACCGAAAAAGGAAGCATTAATTCCAAGACTAAGTACCGCGAAAATCCATTTTAGAGCTGGAACATTTGGCAGTTCAATCAGATGCGCCGGATTATCAACGAATGACGTGAACGTGAAAAGATAAATCATCCATACGCCGAGAGTATATGCTCTTGCCTGAATCCATGTTCCTTTCTTGATGAAAATAGCGGGAATAAACGCTGCCAGAAGATGCACAACAGCATAACCGGAATGTATTGGAATGCATAGCCAGACATAAGTCAAGTTCCAGATGCTGTACGCGACTATATAGAATGTTGTCATGTCAGGCCAAAGAAGATCATGTTTGTCGGCTTTTTCAGATGCGATTGTCATCCACCCTGAAATTGCGAGAAGATTAAAGATTCCTGCAAGTCCGTTGAAAACATGCCACATGTCGCCTGAGCTGCCGAAAAATTGAAAATCACGGGCAACTGCCTCAAGAATGTTAAGAACCAGAATCGCTGGCACGAACAGTTTCATTGCGATTTTTTCATCGAGTTTCGTTAAACGCATCAGCGTGTAACCGATTGCGGCAGCGACAACAGAGTATACTTTTGCCCAATGAAACCATGTGTTTGTTGAGGCGTCACCGGTAGCATTTTTAACCCATACCGTAAAAGTAAGTACCAGTGGAAGAAGTATGAAAAATCCTAATGTAATTTTCCGATATCTTCTAAAAACTTCATTTAAAGCTATCAAGACTATTAAAAGTAAAAATGTGTGAAGAAATCCAAGCATAAATCCTCCTTTTTATTGTCGAAGTATATAAAATGAAAATAGAAAAGTCAAATTTTAATTTTAAGTTGAATGTGAAATATAATTGTCAGAATTTATTAATAGAATTTTGAGAATGAAGGGTTATGCGAGCTGAAAATTTACCGGGAAAATTATTCCGTAAAATCATTTGAAATTAAAGACTGAATAACACAGGGTATGGTGTGCTTTGCAAAAATATTCTGAAATCAGCGAAAAAAAACCGGGCAGTCAGCCCGGCGCGGTTTCATTCTATGTAGACATTTTCCTGGTCAGGAACTTTATAGTCAAGCGGAATGTCTTCCGGCTCGACCGCAAAAAGGGGTGAAATTTCAAGAAGTTTGACTTTCGCAGGAATGGAAATCCCTCTCTGTTTCAGCCATCCTTTGTGCATGTTTACCATTAACTCGCGTGAAGATTCCAGCGAATCGACTCCGGACATGTTTTTTACAGGCGCGAATTCTTCTTCACGGATTGTTTCAAGCGTCATTGATTTTTTAGCGAGAGGAAGCG